>NZ_JBHXMF010000003.1:82970-256632 GCF_042721055.1 Streptomyces sp. NPDC058470 | reverse complement strand
CAACCACGCCCGCACCGGCACCTCAACCGCAAGATCAAACGCATACCCAGCAGCCTTGATCACTTCTTCGGCCAAGTCCGCCGGGCCGTCGGTCTCGTGTGTCGCGTTCGGCGTGTGGCCCGATGTCGAGCCCGACAGGTCGGTGAGGGCCTGGAGGCGGTCGTATGTCTCCTGTGTCTTCACGGTCTCGGTGACCGTCAGGTCCCAGGCCAGTTCTTCGAGGTCGAGCACCCGCTGATAGGGCTCGCCCTCCTCGGCCGGGAACACCGTGCGCAATGCCTCGTGCCGCTCCAGGACATCCCGCAGGGCGGACTTGAGCGCGTCCCGGTCCAGGCGTCCGGAGAGGCCCAGTACGAGCGGGGCGTTGTACGTGGCGTTGGGTCCCTCCAACTGGCCGAGGAACCACAGGCGTCGCTGTGCGAAGGACAGGGGTACGCGCTCCGGGCGCGGGCCGGCGATCAGGGCGGGGCGGGATCCCTCGGCGTCCGCGAGCCGGGCGGCCAAGGAGGCCACGGTGGGGGCCTCGAACACGTCGGCGATCTGGACTTCGACACCCAGCAGGGCCCTGACCCGGCTCACCAGGCGGGTCGCCAGCAGGGAGTGGCCGCCCAGGTCGAAGAAGTCGTCGTCGACCCCGACGCGCTCCAGTCCGAGGATCTCGGCGAATGCGGCGCAGAGGATCTCCGCCTGCTCCGTGGCCGGTGCCCGGCGCGTGCCGGTCGGGTAGGTGGGCCGTGGGAGCGCCCTGCGGTCGATCTTGCCGTTGCTTGTCAGGGGGAAGCCGCCGAGTACGACGACGGCGCTCGGCACCATGTACTCGGGGAGCCGTCCGGACGCGAACGTGCGGACGGTGGCGGGCAGTTCGGCGATGCGGGAGCCGTCGGCCGCGACGACGTACGCCACCAGGCGCTTGTCTCCGGCGGGTTCCTCGCCGACCACCACGATGGCCTGTTCTACGTCGGGGTGTGCGGTCACCACGGACTGCACCTCGCCGGGTTCGATCCGGTAGCCGCGGATCTTCACCTGGTCGTCTGCCCGGCCGACGAAGGCCAGTTGGCCGTCGTCGGTCCATTTGACGTGGTCTCCGGTCTGGTACATGCGGGTGCCGTCCGCGGCGAACGGGTCGGCGACGAAGCGTTGTCCGCTCAGTGCCTGCCGTCCGAGGTAACCCCGGGCCACTCCGGTTCCGCCGACGTACAGGTCTCCGACGATTCCGGCCGGGACCGGAAGCAGCGCCTGGTCCAGTACGTACACCCGGGTGTTGGCGTTGGGTGTGCCGATGAGCGGCTCGTCTTGGGCGTGCAGGGCGCCGGTCATGGTGGCGCAGACCGTCACCTCGGTGGGGCCGTAGGCGTTGATGAACGTCCGGCCCGGGGCCCAGCGTGCCAGCAGGTCCTTGCCGAGTGCCTCGCCCGCGGAGATCAGGGTGCTCACGGAGGTGAGGTCTTCGGGAGCGAGCACCGCGAGTACGGCCGGGGGCAGGGTCGCGTGGGTGACGCCGTGCCGGTTGAGCACGTCCACCAGGCCTGATCCGGGCAGCAGTTCCTCGGCGGGGGCCACCACCAGTCGCGCGCCGGTGCCCAGTGCCATCAGCAGTTCCCAGGTGGCGGCGTCGAAGCCGACCGACGCGAACTGCAGCACCCTGGCACTCTCGTCTACGCCGCATCGCCGGGCCTGCACCGCGGCGAGGTTCACCGCGCCGGCGTGGGTGAGCATGACCGCCTTCGGTGTGCCCGTGGATCCGGAGGTGTAGATCACGTAGGCCAAGCCGTCCGGCTTCAGGGCTACTTGGGGCGCAGTGACGGGTGCTGACGCGAGGGCGGCCTGTACGGGGGTGGAGTCCACGGCGAGTGTCAGGACGCGCCTGACCGGGAGGTCGTCGAGGAGTTCCTCTTTGCCGAGCAGCATCGCGGCGCGGCTGTCGGCGAGCATGAAGCCGATGCGTTCGGCGGGCAGCGAGGTGTCGATAGGCAGGTAGGCCGCGCCGGCTTTGAGCACCGCGACCAGGGACACCACCAGGTCCACGCCGCGCTCCATGGCGACCGCCACCACGGACTCCGGTCCGACCCCGTGGGCCTTCAGGTGGTGTGCCAGGCGGTTGGCCCGCTCGTCGAGTTGTGCGTACGACAGCCGGAGTTCGTCGGATGCCACGGCAACGGCGTCCGGTGTCCGCGCCGCCTGCGCGGCGAAGAGTCCGGGGACCGTGGTGGCCTCGATGTCGGTGCCGGTCCCGTTCCATTCGAGCAGCACGCGCAGGCGCTCGCCGTGTTCCAGAAGATCCACACGGCCGACCGGGTCGGTGGGGGCGGCGGTGACGATCCAGTTCAGGATGTGCAGGAAGCGGCGGGCGATGTCCGGGGCCGCGGCCGGCTCGTGGACGTCGAGGTTGACGTCCACGTCGAGCTGTACGCCGGGTTCGCCGGGCCTGGTGTAGAGGTCGATCCGTGCGTTGTCGATCGGGCCGGTGGAAAGGTTGTGGCAGGTGATCCGGCAGTCACCGAACCGTTCGGGATAGTCGAAGGACATGACGTTGACGTGCAGGCCGCACAGCGTGTCGCCCTTCGCGCGCTTCAGATCCCGGAGGGTGTTCTCGTAGCGGTACCGCTGCTGGCGCCAGCCCTCGCGGACGGTGCCGGTGGCCTGTCGGATCACGTCGGCGAGGGTGGTCTTCCGGTCGAACCGGACGCTTACCGGCATGTTGTTGGCGGTCATGCCGGGAATGCCGAGGGCTCGCTCGCCGAGCCGGCCGGCCACCGGGAGGCCGATGATGACGTCCCGGTCTCCGGTGACGCGGTGCTGGTGGATGGCCGCCGCGGTGATCACCAGGCCGGCGAGACTGGTCCTCAACCGGCGTGCGACGGCCTCGAGTTCGGTGACCTGTTCGGCGGCGATACGGTCCCGGTGGCGCACCAGGGTGTCGGGCAGGCGTCCCCCTGTGGGGCCGCCGGCTCCGTCCGTGTTCGCGAGCTCGGACAGGGTGTCGAGCCAGTATGCGCGGTCGCGCGCGAAGTCGGGTGAGTCCTGGTAGGCGCGGTCCGCCGCCAGCAGTACGGACAGGGGCTCCAGCGACCGGCCCTCGGGGGCTCGGCCGGTCAGGAGCGCGTCGTAGAGCCGGCCGACCCGGGTGGCGATGGGGCCCGCCGCCGGGCCGTCGGCGATGAGGTGGTGGTAGCGCTGGTACCAGAAGTGGTGCTCGGGGCCAAGCTTGAGCAGGGCGAAGGCGAACAGTGGCCCGTCCGTGAGGCAGGCGGGGCGGCGGAACTCCGCCCGCATCCATTCCTGGGCGGCCGCGTCCGGATCCGGCCCGGCGCTGACGTCGATGACATGGATCGGATAGCCGTCGTGCGGGTCGGCGACGTACTGCATGGGGGTGCCGTCGACCACCCGGAAGCGCAGCCGGAGGCTGTCCGCCTCGTCGACGGTGCGCCGCAGGGCCTCCACGAAGAGCTCGACGTTCAGATCGCCGTTGATCTCCAGATACTCGGCGACGTTGTAGATCGGGTTTTCGGGCGCGAGTTGCTGCGCCTGCCAGATCTCCAACTGGCCAGCCATCAGATGCTGGATTTCGCGGTCGATAGCAGCCATTCCCGTCCACCCCAAGTATTCCGGCACGCCTATTGACAAACAGAGGTCAGCCGCCGTTCAGGCATGCTGAAAGGCGCCCAGTTCCGATGAGAGAACTGAGCCTTGGCAATTGGAAGTCCAGGGAGCGCGGACAGCGCCCCGGCGGTGTGTCAAGCAGGATCGCTGCCGCTCGGCGGACCCGAACGAGGGATCGCCGAGCGGCAGCGGTCACTTCCCCATGGCCTCGATCAGGCTCTTGGGTCGCATGTCGGTCCAGGACTTCTCGATGTAGTCGAGGCACTCCTGCCGTCCGGCCTCGCCGAATACGGTCTTCCAGCCGTCGGGCACATCGACGAAGACCGGCCAGAGCGAGTGCTGTCCTTCGTCGTTGACCAGGACCAAGTAGATGCCATCCGGGTCGTCGAACGGATTAGTCACGACGCCGTCCCTTCCTGGGTGAATTGAATCGGGCAGCCATGGGTCTGCCCCGATGAACGATGGTCCGAGCCTTGAGGCTAATCAATCCCCGGCGATCACCACACCCGCCGTTCAACTGCGTCGCCGCACCAGTTGAACAGGGCTCCGGTGCGGGACGGGTCCCGGGTGACGGCGGCTCCTGGCCCCTATGGTCGGGCGGTACGGGCGGGCGTGAACCGTTGCGGTGAAGGGCAGTTGACGCCGACCGTGAGATGCGGTGCCGACGGCGCGCGACCCGCCTGTCGCCGCCCGGCGCTCCGACGGCCGGATGCCCGAAGTCGGCCGCGGTTGTGCCGTGTTCTCGACCTGGATACGGTCGCCGGACGAAGAATTCATGGGGAATGCGATGGCGTCTGCTGTGCCGACAGGCGGTACTCAAAGGAGCGGCAAGATGCAGGTACCGGGCATGAGCGCGGCCGTGGTCGCTGGATTGGGAACCTGTTTACCTTCCACCAAGGTTGACAACGCGTCGCTGCCGGATCACCTGGACACCAGTGACGAATGGATTCGCACCCGGACGGGAATATCCGCGCGCCGTCGGACCGCCCCTGACGTCTCCGTGAACGATCTGGCCTGTGCGGCCGCCGCCAATGCGATGAGTTCGGCGGGGACCGGCACGGTAGGGGCCCTCATTCTTGCCACCACGACACCGGAACGTCCCTGTCCGCCTGCCGCGCCCGAGATCGCGTACCGCATGGGGCAGGGAAGGATTCCCGCATTCGACGTGTCAGCCGTCTGCAGTGGATTCCTGTACGCCGCCGCGGCGGCCGGAGGTCTGATCACGGCCGGCATCGTGGACAGTGTTCTGGTGGTCGCGGCCGAAACCTATTCCCGCATCGTCGATCCCCTCGACCGGTCCACAGCCGTGCTCTTCGGAGACGGTGCGGGGGCCGTGCTGCTGCGCCGCGGCTCCGCAGCCGAGCAGGGCGCGTTGCTCGCGTTCGACCTCGGCAGCGACGGCTCCGACGCCGAGCTCATCCGTGTTCCCGGCACGCGCGAACAGCCGACCGGCGAGCGCTGGTTCTCGATGGCGGGACGCAAGGTGTATCTCCAGGCGGTCGAGCAGATGACGAACTCGGCCCTGCGGGTGATGAAGGACTGCGACTGGAGCCCCGAGACGCTCGACCTGCTCGTACCGCATCAGGCGAACGCTCGCATCATCGAGGCGGTGGCGAAGCGGCTCGGCCTGCCACCCGAGCGCGCGGTCTGCGCCCTCGCCGAGGTGGGCAACACGGCGGCCGCCTCCATCCCGCTGGCCCTGGCCGGGGCGACGGCCGCCCATGAACTCCAGCCGGGTGACCGGACCGTACTGACCGCCTTCGGCGGCGGCCTCACCTGGGCGTCGGCCGCGCTGGTCTGGCCCCGGCTGACAGCTGTCCATTCGGAGATCTGAGTGAGAAGGGAATGCGGCATGTATGTCACGTACCTCACCACCATCCTGAACACCGTCTACAAGGTTCCCGACCCCATCGACCCGGAGAGGTCGTTCATGGACCTGGGGGTGGATTCACTCTCCCTCGCGGAGCTCGGCGCGCATCTTGAGGACGAGCTGGGTGTGACGGTCGACGAGGAGGATCTGAGCGCCGTCACCACCGTCTCCGGGCTGGCCGTCCTTCTGGAATCCCAAGGCGCGGTCATCCCCGCATGAGCAACAGGGGACTTCGGCGCCCGGAGGTGGTGATCACCGGGATCGGGATGGTCACTCCGGCCGGGGTCGGCACGGGCTCGGCCTGGAAGACGGTCTGCGCCGGACTGTCGACGGCCGCCGCGGACCCGCGACTTGAGGGCCTGGCCGTCGATTTCAGTTGCGGGGTACGGGAGTTCGACGCGGACGGGTTGCTGGGTGCCGAGGCGCGCCGGATGGATCCCTTCACGCAGTACGCGACGGCCGCGGCCCGCGAGGCGGTCTTCGACGCCGCGCCGGCGGCCGGGGACTGGGACCCGGCCAGGGTGGGCGTGCTCATGGGCACGGCGCTCGGTGGGCACGCCACCTGGCAGGAGCAGGGAGCGCGGTTGCGGGACAGGGGGCCGCGTGCGGTCAATCCGCTGACCGTTCCGAAGGCCATCGGCAATATCGCCGCGGCCAACGTGGCCATGGAACTCGGCCTGCACGGCCCTGCTCTGAGCCTGTCCACCGCGTGCGCGTCGGGCACCACGGCGCTGGGCTTCGCCCTCGACCTGCTGCGCGCCGACCGCTGCGACGTCGTCCTGGCGGGCGGTACCGAAGCCGGTGTCTCGCCGCTCATGTCCACCGGGTTCGACCGGCTCAAGGCGCTGTCCCGGCGTCGTGACGAACCCGCGGTCGCGTCCCGGCCGTTCGACCGGCAGCGCGACGGTTTCGTGCTGGGAGAGGGCGCCGCCGTTCTCGTACTGGAGCGGGCCGCGGACGTGAGGGCGCGCGGCCGGCACGCCTACGCGAGGCTGCTCGGGTACGGCGAATCCTCGGACGCGCACCACCTCACGGCACCGCATCCCGACGGGCTGGGCGCCCAACTCGCTGTGCGGCAGGCCCTGGAGGACGCGGACATCGGCCCGTCGGACATCGCGTTCATCAACGCTCACGCGACCAGCACCCCCCAGGGCGATGCCATCGAAGCGCGGCTCATCGAGCAGGTCTTCGGGAACGGCACACCGGTCACCTCCGTCAAGGGCGTGACCGGGCACATGCTGGGTGCCGCGGGAGCCGTCGAGGCCGCGTTCACCGCTCTCTCGGTCGAACAGGGAATCGTCCCGCCCACCGCGAACTTCGGCGAGCGGGATCGCGGCATTCCGGAGATCGACATCGTGCACGGTGCGCCCAGACATACGCCCGTAGGTGCGGCCGTCAGCAATTCCTTCGGTTTCGGCGGCCACAACGCGGTCGTCGTCCTCGGCGCAGTCTGAGCAAGATGGGGTTTCCGTGGATTTCAGCCTTCTGTATTTCGCCAACCGTGAGGTCGTAGACCCGCCGCAGGAGTACGAACTGCTGCTGGAAACAGCTCGATTCGCCGACGAGCACGACTTCAAGGCTCTCTGGATTCCGGAGCGGCACTTCCATCCCTTCGGTGGCGCGTATCCGAATCCGGCGCTCGCCGCGGCGGCGCTCGCCACCAGGACCCGGCGCATCCGGCTCCGGGCGGGCAGCGTCGTCCTTCCGCTGCGCGACCCGCTGACCGTCGTCGAGGACTGGTCGTTCGTGGACAACCTCTCCTACGGGCGGGTCGATCTGGCGATGGCCACCGGGTGGAACCCCAACGACTTCGTGCTGGCTCCCGACCGGTACGCGGACCGTCGGCAGTACACGCTGGACACGATCGAGGAGATCAAGAGCCTCTGGGCCGGCAAGCGGCTGTCGCGGCGCAACGGCGAGGGCGAGCTGGTCGAAACACTGACGTACCCACGGCCCGTCCAGCCGGAGCCGGACATCTGGCTCACCTGTACGTCGAGTCCCGAGTCCTTCGCCCAGGCCGGAGCGCGGGGACTCAACGTCCTGACGGCGCTGCTGTTCCAGAGCGCGGACGAACTGACCGAGAAGATCAAGCGTTATCGTGCCGCCCGCGAGGAGCACGGCCACGATCCCGCGGCGGGCACCGTGACCCTCATGCTGCACACGTTCGTGGGAGAGAACGACCGGGCGGTGCGCGACACGGTCCGTGCCCCGTTCGGCGAGTATCTGCTCTCGTCCATCGATCTGTGGAAGAGGCAGTGGAGCGCGCTCCAGCAGGCCGATCCCGAACGGCTTGCCCAGCTGGCCTTCCAACGCTACTTCCACGCCGCGGCTCTGTTCGGATCGGTCGACAAGTGCACGGACTTCGCACGCGCCCTCGGGGCGGCCGGTGTGGACGAGATCGCCTCGCTCGTCGATTTCGGAGTCGACGGTCACAAGGTGCTCGCCGCGCTCCCCCACCTCGACGAGGTACGGCGGCGGGTGCAGGAGGGCGAGGCCACAGCCGCGTAGCCACGGTACGGCTGCCGCTGCTCCTTCACGTCAGGTGAGCACCCCGGCGCACGTGCTGTGCGCCGGGGTGCTCACCGATAGGAGTCCCTAAGGCTGCGGGTCCCCTCTCACTGCGTGCGTTCGTCCAGCTCCTTCGCGAACTCCGTCCAGGTTTCCGCGTACTGGCGTGCCAGGTCGACCACCAGGTCCCCACAGTGCGACGGCACCGCATCGGCCAGCTTGGACCAGTCCTGCTCTCCCAAGGCGTTCTGCTGCAGCACCCGCAGCAGACGCCTGCCTTCCTCCTTGTGCCGCAGTGACGGATCACGCAGCAGCTTCTCCAGCAGGGGTACCGGATCCGGCGGGACCAGCCGGGCCTTGCGGGCGGCTCGGCGCTCGCCGGCCCAGCCGGGTTCGGGGGTCTCCTGCCGCCCGTCCTTGGCGGCGAACTCGTCCGGCTCGGGCACCGGCGGCTCGCCGGACATGACCCGTTTGCGGACATCGCTCACGGTCGCCGGAGAGATTCCGGCGAGTCGTGCCAGTTCGCGCAGTGACGCGTCCGGGTACTCGGCGATGAGTGCGGCGGCCCGCTCCCGTCCCTCCGCGCTGTTGAGGGGCCGCAGTTTGCCGTCCCGTCCGATGCGTGCGCTCAGCTGCGGGGCGGCGTCGAAGGCACTGCGCCGGACGGCTGCCACCGTCTTGGCGCCCAGCCCGGTGGCCCGTGCGATCGCCCGGTCCGACATCTCGGGATGTGACGAGATGATGCGCTCGGTCGCGGCTCGCCGGTCTTCCTTGGAGAGCGGAAGGCCATGCGTGACGTTCGCTTCGACGGCCCGCAGGAAGGCTTCTTCAGGGGTGCCGTCGAAGAACTCGACGACGATCGACTCGTCGCCCCTGAGGAGGGCCGCCGTCAGGCGGTGCATCCCGTCGATCACCCGCATGCTGCGCCGCTCCACAAGGATCGGCGGAAGCGGTTCGTCGATCTCCAACAGCCGGCCCACGTGCTCCGCGTCCTGTCCTTCCAGACGCGGAGAGTCAGCGGGAAGGAGTGAGGCGATGGAAATGGAAACGGCGGTTCGTTGCGGAGCTTTCGGATGTCTGACGGCTCTGATGAGATCGACTGACTTTTTTGCGGGTTCCGGTCGTCTTAATTGGACAGCCTCGCTCTTCAAACTGATCTCCCCCATTTGCCGCACGGTAAGAATCGATTTTTCTCGATGCCTTCCACTGGCCACACCAGTTCGCGCAGAGATTTCAGGGAATGTGGAAGACGGCGAGCACCGACTCTCCCTCCCCGTTCCCTACATGCGATCCATGCAGGTGAAACGAGAAGCACCATGGACGATCCGGCAACGGCTTCGGTACTCCACCTGACCGTTCCCCACGAGCCCCAGAAGTCTCGTTCGAACATACATCAGGGGTCACGGTTTGGGTACAGAAGCCCTCAAGGCAAACACAAGGTCAATCTCCCGTTCAACTGCGGCACCGCATCGGTTGAACGGCGGGCCGGGGGCCAGCGGTGGGGCCGCCACAGGAGCCTCACCCGTGTCACCGTGCCGGACCCCCGCTTCGACCGCCGGAATTTCTGTGCGGTCGCTGATATTCCGCTTCAGATCGAACGACGACGACGCCGGGCCTACAGGCACCGCATCCAGCGGTGGAATCAAATACTTCTTTCATAAACAATGCGGACACGGCATCCGCTCACCGCGGTCAATCGTCTCGGACGACACAGCACAGTACTCTGTGACAAGGGCCCGACCACACCACTCAAGGGGCGCATACGCCCAGGTGGCAGCCCCCTTTGGCCAGATGTTCCGGAATCGTCGCGACATCCTCGCCCCGCACGGGCATGCGCCTTGGGCGGCCTCTCATTCCGCATACACCGCCCCACGTCAATTCTTCGGCCACGGTCGCCGGTTGCATCACTATCTTTCGAACACGTCCAGACCTTTGATAGGAACCCCTCATGTCCGCAGGCACCACCGAAGATGCGTCCACCGCCATTCGGGCAGCGCGCCCACGGCTGCGGACGCCCCGGACGACAGGCGGCCACCGATGAGAAGTGCCACGGTCATCGGAACCGGCGCCATCGGTACATCGGTCGCCCTCGCCCTGACGCGCAACGGCGTGGCCGTGCATCTCCAGGACGTGAACAGCACGGCGGCCAGGACGGCCGAGGCCATGGGTGCGGGCTCGCTCCGGACGCCCCAGGAACCGGTCGACCTCGCGGTACTCGCCGTACCGCCCGCGCACATCGCCACCGAACTCGCGCGCGTCCAGCGCGGCGGCCTCGCCCGTGCCTACACCGACGTCGCAAGCGTGAAGGCGGGGCCGCACCGCGACCTGCACAGCGAGAGCGCCGACGCCGCCAGCTACGTCGGCGGTCATCCGCTGGCCGACACCGAGCGCTCGGGACCGCTGGCCGGGCGGGCCGACCTGTTCGAGGGCCGGCCCTGGGTCCTCACCCCGTCGGCGCACACCGAGGAGGCCGTCCTCAACCGTGCGCTGGAGCTGGTCGCGCTGTGCGCCGCCACGCCGGTGATCATGGACGCCACCTCGCACGACCGGGCCGTCGCCCTCACCTCGCACGCGCCCCACCTCGTCTCCTCCCTCATGGCGGCCCGGCTCGGGCACGCCCCGGAGGCAAGCATTCGGGTCTCGGGGCAGGGATTGCGGGACGTCACCCGCATCGCGGCCGGCAATCCGGCGCTCTGGCAGGACATCCTCCATGCCAACGCGGAGGCGGTGGCGGAGATCCTCGACGCCTACGCGGCCGATCTCGGCCTGGTCATCGGCGCGCTGCGCGCCCTGGCCGGCACGGACCCGGTGGCTCGCAAGCGCGGGGCGAACGATGTGGAGCGACTCCTCGAACAGGGCTGCGCGGGGCGAGCCCGTATCGAGCACAAGCCGGGCACGTCACTCGCCGACCTGGCCGCGGTCACCGTCACCATCCCGGATCAGCCGAATTCGCTCGCTCGGGTGTTCGCCGCAGTCGGCGAGATCGGCGTCAACATCGAGGACGTCCGTATCGAACACTCGCCGGGCCAAGGGCAGGGCCTCGTCGAACTTCTCGTACGGCGGACCGCGGCTCCGGAGCTGTCCCGGATGCTGGGCGCCGACGGCTGGTCCACTTCGCACTGAGGGGCGCCCTCGACCCGCGCCGGGGACGACGACCAGGCACAGCGTTCGCCCCGGAGTCCTCAGCGGCCCTGCCACCGGGGCGCACGGCGCTCCGCGAAGGCCCGCGGCCCCTCGACGGCGTCCTCGCTGTGCCTGCGCCGCTGCTCCCACGCGAACGGGGTGCTGAAGGCGTCCCGGAGAGGCATGTCCAGCGACCGCATGACCGCCTCCTTGATCGCCCGGACCGCCAGCGGGGCGCTGCGCACCAGATCGTCGGTCCACCCGGCGACGCACTCGTCGAGCTGCCGCAGCGGCACCACCTCGTTGACCAGACCGAGGCCGAGCGCAGTGGTCGCCGTCATACGGCGGCCCGTCAGCAGGTACCCCATCGCTGTCTTCAGGGGGAGCTGACGGGCAAGTCTGAACGCGCCGCCCGCGCCCGGGACGAGACCCAGCCGGGCTTCCGGCAGAGCGAACTCGGCGTGGTCGGCAGCGATGATCAGGTCGCAGGCCAGGGCGAGTTCGAAGCCACCGCCCAGCGCGTAGCCGTTGATCCGGGCGACCACCGGTTTGGACAGCTCGAACCGCTCGGTCAGCCGTGGCCAGCCAGGTTGGCCACGGCTGCCGAACGTCGAGCGCGGCACCCCCTCCCGGTCGAGCCGGGCCCGCTCGCGCAGGTCCTGCCCGACCGAGAAGGAGCGGTCGCCGGCACCGGTGAGAACCGCGACCCGCAGCTCGTCGTCGGCCTCGAAGTCGTCCCAGACGGCGGCGAGTTCCTCGTGCGTCCGCAGATCCATGGCGTTGAGTACGGCGGGCCGGTCGAGTGTGACGCGGGCGACGCCGTTCTTCTTCTCGTACCGGACGCGGGGCTCCCGTGCGTCACTCACCGCGGGCTCGCCGGCCTCGCCGCGGAGAAGCGGCCGACCTTGTCGAGGACGTCGGAGCTGTACAGACGCAGCGCCTGCTGGAGAGCGAACTCGGCCATGTAGAGACGGAAGACGTCCACCGGTTCCTCGGCGAGATTCAGCATCCGCCGGTTGGCGACGACGGCCGGTCCTCGGAGTCGTTCGACGCTCCGCTCCACCGCCAGGTCCAGTTCGTCGCTCTCGTGGACCTCGTCCACGAGCAGCCGGGCCGCCGGTTCCGCCGCCCGGATGCGGCGCCCTTCGAGGATCACCTGGCGGGACAGGCGAGTGCCGGCGGCCCGGCTCAGCCGGAGCGCCGAGGCCCCGGGGATTATGCCCTCCTTGGCGGCCGGAAGGCTGAGGAACGCGTCGGACGCGGCGAGGACGTGGTCGAACACGAACAGAAGCTGCGCGCCGCCACCGATGGCGAAGGTGTCCACTACGGCGACCCAGGGCTTCTCGGCCATCGTTCCCCGCCAGCCCGCGCCGTCCTCGACGCGGATGCCGCGCAGGATCTTGTGGAGGTAGCCCAGTTCGCGCCGCAGGAGGAAATCGACCAGCGAAATGCCGCCGCCGTGCAGGGACTTGAGGTTGATTCCCGCGCTGAACACACGCCGCCCCCGGTAGCGGGGATGTGTCATCTCGCCGCCGCGAAGCAGACAGACCTCCGTCCCGGTGTCCAGGAGTGCGAGGTCGACGGCCGTCTCCATGTCGTCGATCTGCTGGTTGTCCTCGGCGTTGAGACAGTCGTCGCGACACATGGTCAGCCGGGCCACCCCGGCGTCGCGATCCAGCCGTACGGAGCCCAGGTCCGCCGTACCGGTTCTGCTGAACTCCGCCAGCAGGGCGAGTGCGCGGGGGGTCGGGGTGAGCAGGGTGTCGATCAGGTGCGGGCCTGCCTGCGACGAGCGCAGCACCCGGCTGAAGAAGATGCCCTGATCGATCTCGTGCCCTTCCTTTCCCGCCTGGGGCAGGGCGCGTTCGGCCTTGAGCCGGTCGGCCGTGGGCACCAGGCCGGGGAACGCCGTCGCGGCGGCCTCGGCGAGTTCGGCGAGCCTTGGGCGGCGGGTGCGGCCGGCGGTGAGTTCGTCGTAGACCGCGTCGGTGTGCGCGTCCATGAAGGCGGCGCGCAGTGTCCGGGTGGCGTCGAGCGCCGCCGCGGCACGGTCGCGCTGTCGTGGTGACCGCTCCTGCGGCCCGGGCAACGCGTCCAGGAGCTCGTCGGTATCTCCGGCGGACTCGGCGAGCGCGGCCCGGGCGTACGTCAATTCCGCTTTCGCGGCGGCGAGTTGGCTGCCCCGCGAGACCTGGTCGTCGGCGGCGGTCACGACGCGGCTCCGCCCGCCGCCACGGCCGCCCGCCGCAACGTGCGGTCGCAGGCGGCCAGATGGGCGCCGAGCGCCTCCTCGAAACCGGTGGTGGAGGCGTCGAGCATCAGTTGCCGCCGTATCGCCAGTTCGGTGCCCGAGACGGTCGCGAGCCGTTCCCGGGCGAGGGCGAGGGTGCGGGCGGGGTCGTCGGACAGTTCGTCGACGAGGTGCAGTGCCAGTGCCTCGGACACCTCGACGGGGGTGCCGAAGAGCAGTGCACGGCGGATCACGGAGCCGCTCGCGCCGTGCCGGCCGAGCCTGTACAGCGCCATGCCCGGCCAGGTGCCGCCCTCCCCGGCCGGCAGCAGGAGTCGTACGGAGGGGGTGGCGATGCGGTAGTCGGTGGCCAGCAGCGCGTCCAGGGCCAGTCCGCCGCAGTCGTCGGCGGCGACGGCGACGGTGGCGGCCGGCAGGCGCTCCAGGCGGCGCAGTGCGCGTTCCCACTTGCTCACCAGGGACACCGTCGGATTCCCCGCCCAGGGTTCTTCGGGGGCGCCGGACACATGGACGACGACCCTGCTCCGGCCGCCGCGGTCCTCGGCGCTGTCGCAGGCCGCGCTCACCACGCCGATCCACTCGGCCGACAGGGCCTGGCGTCCGTCGATCCGCAGCACCACTTCGTCGGCTCCGTCGTGGAGCCCGTCGGTCTGCGGCATGCTCTCGCGGGTGTTCATCTGCCCTTCCCTCACCATTGCGCCAACGCGGTCTCGATGGTCGAACCGGGGCCCATCGTCATCAGGACGCCGTAGTCACCGGCCTGGGCGACCCGCTCCCGGAGCAGCCGCTCGTAGGAGAAGAGGAAGGAGCCGCTCGACACATTGCCCTGGTCGCGCAGGACTCCGGTCGTGTGCCGGAGGTCGTGGCGGGTGAGGCCGAGGTTGACCCGTACGGCGTCGATGACCTTCTTGCCGCCCGAGTGCACGAGCCAGTGACTGATCTCGCTGCGCCGCAGTCCGGCGCCGGACAGCAGCCGGTCGACGACCTGTTCCGCGTTGGCCCCGACCACGTAGGGGATCTCGGGGTCGAGATAGAAGCTGAACTTCGCCTGTACGTCGTCCCAGTCGTACCGCATCGCGTCGATCGCGTCGGTGATGAGGTGGCTGGCGAAGCCGATGAGGCGCGGGCTGCCGGGGGCCGCCGGCACGTCGGCCGGACCGTAGGCGGTGTCTGGGGTGTCGGCGACCAGGGCGATCGCCGCGGCGCCGTCGCCGAACAGACTGTTCACCACCGCGGTGCGCATCGACGCGTCGATGACGTAGGCGGCCGAGCAGGCTTCCACACACAGCAGGACCGCTACCTTGCCCGGGTTGGCGACCGCCCAGCCCGCGACGGCGTTGAGGGCGTTGAGTCCGGCGTTGCATCCCATGCCGACCACGTCGACCCGGCTGGTCCTGGAGAGGATGCCCATCTCCCGGATGAGCAGGGCGCTCAGTCCCGGGGTGAGAAACCCGGTGGTGGTCACGCAGCAGAGGTAGTCGATGTCCGAGACGTCGAGGCCGGAGCTGTCCAGGCAGGTGCGCACCGCTCTCGCCCCCATGTCCAGAGCGAGCCGCTTGTGTTTGGCGAGCAGCTCTCCCTGGGGTTCGGGGAGGCAGACGCCGTCGGCGTCCAGGGGTGGCACGGTGAGGTGGCGCCGTTCGATGGCGCTGTTGAGGAAGACGGAGCGGACCCTGGGGTCGGTGATCCCGAAGAGGTCGATGAGTTCACGCTGGGTGTAGGAGACTCCGGTGGTCGCCGTTCCGATGCCCACGATGGCGGCGGCGCCGGTGTTCTTGCCCCGGGGGGCGCCGAGTTCGGTGGTGAGGTCGGTGCCGGGACGTTCCGTGGTGACGGTCATCGGTAGGTCCACCCCCACATCCGGGTCTTGCTGCGGATGGTGCTCACTGCTGTCAGCACGTCGATCACCCTTCCGGTGAGCTGCTGGTCCGGGACCTGATGAACCGCGCCAGTCGTGCGATCCCGGCGGCGATCTCGTCGTGGGTCAGGTAGCTGACGGACAGGCGCAGGCCGTGCTCGCCGCCGCCCTCGGGATAGAAGTAGGACATCGGGGTCCAGATGACGCCGAATTCCTCCGCGGAGCGCCGCAGCGCGGTGTTGTCCGCGCGGAAGGCGACGTCGACCGCCAGGAAGAAGCCGCCGCTGGGTTCGTTCCAGCGGATGCCGAGTGCGGCCCGCTCGTCCTCGGGGAAGGTCTCTTCGAGCTGCCGCAGGGTGACGCGCATCGCGTCGCCGTAGTACGCGGCGGTCTTGGAGTTGAGCTCGGAGGCGCGTTTGTCGGCGGCGAGGAGCATGCCGGCGACGACGGCCTGGGCGACCGGGGAGGTGTTCACCGTGACCATGCTCTTGATCTTGGTGAGTTCGTCCGCCAGCAGTCCGGTGCCGCCCGCGTCGTCGTGGACGTCCTGGTCCGCGATGACGAAGCCGACGCGCGCGCCGGGGAAGAGCGTCTTCGAGAAGGAGCCCAGGTGGACCACGCGGCGGTCCCGGTCGAGGGCCTTGAGTGTCGGAAGCTGGGTGCCCGGGCTGACCAGCCGGTAGGGGCTGTCCTCCAGCAGCAGGA
Organism: Streptomyces sp. NPDC058470; assembly: GCF_042721055.1. NCBI lineage: Bacteria > Bacillati > Actinomycetota > Actinomycetes > Kitasatosporales > Streptomycetaceae > Streptomyces > Streptomyces sp. NPDC058470. Next base: position 240,717 of record NZ_JBHXMF010000003.1, on the reverse strand, counting down.
TGTCCTCCCGGGCGGCCAGGTCGAGCAGTTCCCGGCGGGTCTCCAGGGGCATGGTGGTGCCGGAGGGATTCGCGTGGTCCGGGATGACGTAGAAGGCCCGGGGGTTACGTCCGCGGGCCCGCTCGGCACGGATCGCCGCCGCCAGGTCGGCGCAGCGGAATCCGCCGGGGTCCTCCGCCACGGCCGTCAGTTCGGCGTCGAGCAGCCGCGCCGCGCCGGTGATTCCCACGTAGCAGGGGCTGGAGACCAGCAGTACGTCCTGCGGCCCGGCGATGAGGGCCCGTACGGCGAGCAGCATCGCCTCCTGGCAGCCGACGGTGACCACGATCGAGTCCGGGGAGACGTCGATGTTCTCGTCCAGGCGCAGCCAGTCGGCGATCAGTTCGCGGATCTGGCCGCTCGTCGGGCCGTACTGGAAGAGCGCGGAGCGGACCTGGTCGGGCGAGGATCCGCTCTCCTCCAGGTGGTCCAGGTAGCGGCGCAGGTACGTGAAGATCTGCTCGGTCTCGAAGAAGCCGTCGTACGGGCGGCCGGGCGCGAAGGAGATCGCGTCGGGGTAGCGGTGGGTGATCTCGTTGAGGAAGTTCATGGTGTCCAGCACCGGGTCACCGAGGCTGCCGTGCAGCTCCGCCTTGCGCAGCCCCGGGCCGCTCGTCCGCCCGACCGGGCGTACTGCCTGCGGGGTTGGGGTGCTGTTCGGTGTGCGCACCAGCTCCGGTCCCGCGTCCGCGACCGTGCGGATGCCGGTGAGGGTCATCGCCTCCCTGAGCTCGTCGGTGACGATGCCCAGGACGTGGCGTACGCCTTCCTCCTCGGCCACCGCCAGGCCGTGCAGTACGGGGCGGCCCAGCAGTACCGCGTCGGCGCCCAGTGCCAGGGCCGCGAGGACGTCGGCGCCGCGGCGGACCCCGCCGTCGAGGAGGACGGGGCAGGCGCCCGCGACCGCTGCCGTGATCTCGGGCAGTACGTCGAGGGTGGCGGGCGCGCCGTCCAGCTGCCGGCCACCGTGGTTCGACACCACGATGCCGTGTGCCCCCGCCGCGATCGCCCGCATGGCGTCGTCGGCGGTCAGGATGCCCTTGACCAGGACGGGCAGGGAGCTGATGGAGCGCAGCCACGCGACGATCGACCAGTCGAGGGACGGATCGAACTGGGCCAGTGCGTGGGCGGCGGGTGCGGCGAAGCCGTCCGTGGTCAGATTCGCCGGCTCGATTCCGACGGGCAGGGTGAAGTCGTTGCGCAGATCGCGTGGCCGTCGGCCCAGTTGCGGGGCGTCGGCGGTGAGCACCAGGGCCTCGAAGCCCGCTCTTTCGGCGCGTTCCACGAGTTGGCGCGTCACGTCGCGGTCGCGGAAGCAGTACACCTGGAGCCACAGGGGGGCCGCGGCGGCGGCGATGTCCTCGAAGGTCCGCCCCGCGAAGGTGCTCACGACGAGGGGAACGCCGGCTTGTCCGGCGGCCCGGGCCGTGGCGACCTCCCCCGTCGGGTGGGCGAGGGTGTGGTAGGCCACGGGCGCGACGGCGATCGGCGCCGCCCAGCGGCGGCCGAGGAGCGTGATCCCGGTGTCGGGGCGGCCGGCGCCGGTGAGAACGCGCGGGTTCAGCCGCACGCGGTCGAATGCCCTCAGGTTGTCCGCGAGGGTCCGTTCCTGTCCCGCACCGCCTTCCAGGAAGTCCCAGACAGCGGGGCTCATCCCCGTGCGCGCCAGGGTGGCGTAGTCGGTGAGGGTGAGCGGGCTCGCGGTCCCGGCGTCGGCGTCCGGGGCGCTCACGAGGCGGTCAGCCGGTCGCGCTCCACCGCTTCGTACAGGGCGCGGATGTTGGCGCTGCCGAATCCGCGGGAGCCCTGGCGCTGGATGAGTTCGAAGAAGAGGGTGTTGCGCTCGTAGGGGGAACGGGTGAACAGCTGGAGCAGGTAGCCCCATTCGTCGCTGTCCGCGAGTACCTGGGCGTCCCGCAGCCCGGCGATCTCCTCGTTGAGGCCGGTGAGGCGGTCGGCGAGCATGTCGTAGTAGGTGTCCGGCGTGCTCAGGAACTCCACTCCCCGGTCCCGGCAGGCACGGACGGCGGGGATGATGTCGTCGACCAGGAAGGCGAGATGCTGCACGCCTTCACCGGCGTTGCGCTGGAGGAAGGCGTCGAGCTGGCCGGGCTCCTTCGACGGGTCGGGGGCGACGAGGGTGAAGATGACCCGCTCCGAGGCGCTGCGCACGACGAGCGAATCCATCGCCTGTCCCCCGACGGCCACGTACTCGGAGGAGTAGCGGGCGAAGCCGAAGGCGTCCTGGTAGAAGTCCGCGTGGCGGTCCAGGCTGCCACCCTCGACGCAGACGGCTACGTGGTCGAGCAGTCGGATCGGACCCTCGGGGCGTGCGGACGGCTCAGGAGCGGCCGTCCACCGCCTGCCCGGGGGCAGGTAGGTGGCCGAGCGTGCGGTGACCGGGAGGAGCGGGTGGGTGACGTCGCCGAAACCGGTCACGACGGGGCTGCCGTTCGGGGTGCCGACGGACCGGGCGCCGGCCGCCACCGCCGCGTCATGGGTGGCGGCCACGTCGTCGCACGTCAGGGCGATGGTGGCGATTCCGTCCCCGTGCTTGTCGAGGAACTTCCAGACCCCCGGACCGGAGGTGGCCACCAGATGCAGGTCACCCTGTCCGAGCAGAACGGAACTCCGGTCGACCTCCACGCAGTCGGCGACCCGGGTGAAGCCCATGGCCTCGACGAAGTAGTCGGCCATGGCAGCTTTGTCTCGCGTGTACATCTCGACGTGCGCTATGTCGTGCGCAGGCATGGAGGTGCCCTCCTGATGTGCGGGTCAAGAGCGGGTGCTTGGCCCGCCCGGTGGGATTACCAGCGCCATTCCTGCTGGCCGTACAGGTGCCCGGCCTTGATGCCGCGGTCCTTGCACCAGGTCATGAACTCGTCGATCTGCTTGATCTGGTAGGTGTCCTCGTTGTACGTGGTGGCCATGACATGGCCCAGCCAGGGCTCCTCGCCCATGGCGTAGACGTACGCCTCCTTGGCCCCCAGCTCGGTCATGATCGCGGCGGCCTGCTCCGCGTTGGACCCCGAGAGCTTGCGCGAGTTGCTCATCTTCTTGGTGACCGGGATGGTCAGCAGGGCCTGGTAGAGCCACGTCAGCGGTGCTCCGTCGCACTCCATGCCGAGGTAGGCGAAGTCGGCGGTGCCCAGGTGCTGCTTGATGTAGCGGTAGAGCATCGGATCGATGCCGGAGGAGTCGGCGCCGATGAAGACCTTCTTGCCCGCCAGTTCCGCCCAGTAGGTGGACTTGGCGCGGATGTCCAGGTCACAGTGCTCGCCCAGGAAGGGGGTCGCGGTGACCTTGCCGCCGGGGAACTCGACCTCGTCGAAGTCGTCGACCTCGATCACCGGGAAGCCCTGGTTCTTGAGCATCAGGGCCATCGACGGGTCGGCCAGGTTGCCGCGCGAGGAGCGCGGCATCACGACCGCGCCCAGCCGGCCACGCAGTTGCAGCAGGGTCTCCAGGACGATGTGGTCCTGGTGGCCGTGGGTGATCAGCACGAGGTCGATGTAGTCCGGCAGATCGTCCAGGGTGTAGCGGTCGCCGACGGAGTTGTCGGCGCTGATGAACGGGTCGGTCACGACGGCGGCCTGCGGCGTCTGCAGGACGAGACAGGCGTGCCCGAAGTAGCGGATGCGGCCGCCTTCCTGGATGTGCCGGTCCTCCGCGAGACTGGGCTGCTCGCTGAACATTCCGGCGAGCCGGTCCACTTGTGCGCCGGCCAGTCCGAGCCCGTCGGCGACGTGGCTCACGCTGGTGGGGCGTACGCGTGCCTTGAACAGCTCTGCCAGCCCCGGGTGCTTGAACGGCACGTCCAGCTCCAGCACGTCCGGCGAGGTCAGTCGCGGTGTGCTCAGGATGAAGGGACGCTCGATGCCGGTCTCGTACGAGATCTGCACCGACTGCCGCGACTCCTGGTAGACGTCGCTGGTGTAGACGATCGGCTCCATGAACCGCATCTGGGCCTGGTTGTCGGTGTCGTAGGCCAGCTCGACCAGTCCGCCGAGCTCCGGGGGCAGCTTCGGGTACAGCGGGGTCAGGTCGAATCCCGTCGCGTTCGCCCGCAGCAGTTCCTGGCCGGCGGCTATCGCCTCGGCGAAGCGCAGGATCGCCGCACGGTCGCGCTTGATGCCGGCGAGGAGATCACGTACCTCGTCGGCGCGCTCCTCGGCGATGTTGATGAAGTAACCGCCGCGCAGCTCCGGGTTGTTGCTGGCCGCGACGTGCACCTGAGGGGACTGCAGATAGGACTCGAGCAAGGGTACCTGGAGGAACGCGAGATTCATCGCGGACTGAACCGGCGCCAATGTGTACGGCCAGGCGAAGAACCTGTCTATCAGTGGCTCGACAATGACGTTCGACCGCAGGAACAGCTTCTGGTCAGTCATCTGCGCCCCTCCTTCCGGGAGATATTCGGAGCAACGACTTCCCTCAATACATACGTGGGAACACCTGTGGCCCAAGGCGCTTATTGCGCCTCTCGCTTCAGCAGGATGCCCCGTCGACATACGGTGGATCAATACGCGGCGGCGTCACTCACCGATGGGCACGGAAAACTCCTGGAAGTTCCCCACCCGTCCTCTCGCTCGCTTTTTGAACGGCTTTTCAGCGGCCCTCGCCGGACGGGTTCTCTCCTCGGGTGTTTAACTGCGCTGCGGCGTCAGTTGAACGGGTGGGGAGGCCTCGGGCCGGCCGTCGTGAACCCTTGTTGATAGGTCCGGCCGCCCGGTGACATCGTGAGGCGCAGCCGGCCGAACACCCCTGCCGCACCGCGAGGAGAGGGCCTTGCCCAAGACGAGAACCGACGCCCACCGTGATTCCGCCGACGCGCGCCGCGCAGCGTTCCACCGCGTCGCCGGCCGGGAGTGAGTGAGACCGCCATGCCCTTCGTCAGCACCAACGGCATCCGGCTGTCCTACCAGCGCTCGGGCCGTGGCGAGCCGGTCCTCCTCATCATGGGGTCGTCCGCCGCCGGACGGGTGTGGACCGTGCACCAGACACCCGCGCTGCACCAGGCGGGTTATGAGACGGTCGTCCTCGACAACCGGGGCATCGCACCCTCCGACGCGCCGGACGGCGACTACTCGTTGGCCGATCTGGTCGCCGACACCCGTGGAGTGATCGAGGAGTTGGAGCTCGGTCCGTGCCGCGTGGTGGGCACGTCGATGGGCGCCATGATCGCCCAGGAGCTGGCTCTCGGCCAGCCGCACCTGGTGCGTTCGGCGGTCCTGTTGGCCGGCCGGGCACGGTCGGACGTCCTGCGGCGGGCGCAGTCGGCCGCCGACCGCGCCCTGCGGGACAGCGGGGTGCGGCTGCCGCCCCGGTACACCGCGGCCAAGACGGTGATCGAGATGCTCTCGCCGAAGACCCTGAACGACGACGGCGCTGTCGCCTCGTGGCTGGAGCTCTTCGAGGTCTCCGGCGGTGGCGACACCGTCCCCGGTCAGTCGGCGGCCGTGGCCGAACTCGGCGACCGCCGTGCGGAATTGCGCGGCATCACGGTACCGTGTCGTGCCATCGCGTTCGCCGATGACCTGATCTGTCCTCCGCATCTCGTCGCGGAAGTGGCCGACGCCATTCCGAACTGCGATTTCGTGCAGATTCCCGACTGCGGTCATCTCGGGTACCTGGAACAGCCGGAGATGGTCAACTCGGCCATCATCGAGTTTCTCGACAAGTACTGACAGAGCGATTTTCTCCACTCGTTGCCGGGCGTCCACCAGCGGCCATTCGCCGTGCCGTGCGAGAGAACAAGAGAGCGAGGCGAAATTCCGTGGCCATGATGGGCGGGCCGGGTATGGGCGGACCGGGCATGAGCGTGCCGATGCGGGTACGGCAGGGCGAGGAATCACTGACGCGGCAGCGGATCAAACCGGGCACGGTGCGCCGCATCCTTCCGTACGCGCGTAAATACCGCTGGCAGGTGGCCCTGCTGGTGTTCGCGACGAGCGTGAGCGCGGCCATCACGGCTGCGGGACCCCTGGTTCTCAAGAAGGTCATCGACGACGGGATCCTTCCCAAAGACCTCGGGGTGGTGGTGTGGCTCTGCGTACTGCTGGCAGGCCTCTCCCTGGTCGACGCGGCGTCGCTGTTCGTCCAGAACCGGTGCTCGGGACGGATCGGTGAGGGGCTCGTCTACGAGTTGCGCACCAAGGTCTTCTCCCATGTGCAGGAACAGTCCCTCGCGTTCTTCACCCGGGCCCAGACGGGTGCGCTGGTCAGCAGGCTCAACTCCGATGTCATCGGCGCCCGGCAGGCCGTGACCACCATGCTGTCCCAGGCGGTCTCCACGATCCTGACGCTGCTTCTCGTGCTCGGCGCCATGGTGTACCTGTCGTGGCAGATCACCGTGGCGGCGCTGGTGATGATTCCCCTCTTCCTGGTCCCCGCGCGGCTGATCGCGCGCAGACTTCAGCGGCTCACCCGCGAGACGATGCAACTGGACGCGGAGATGAGCTCGATGATGAACGAGCGCTTCAACGTCTCCGGGGCGATGCTGGCCAAGCTGTACGGCCGGACGGACGAGGAGTCGTCGCTGTTCGCGGGCAAGGCCGGCCGGGTGCGCGACGTGGCGGCGCAGGCGGTCACCTGGGGGCGGCTGCTGCCGATCATCGTGTCCGTGCTCACCGCGTGCACCACGGCGCTGGTGTACGGCCTGGGCGGCAGCCTCACCATCGACGGCACCCTGCAATTCGGCACGCTGGTGGCCATGGTGACGCTGCTGATGCGGCTCTACGGGCCGGTCAACCAGTTGTCGAGCCTTCAGTCGACCGCCATGATCGCCCTGGTGAGCTTCGACCGGGTCTTCGAAGTGCTGGACCTCAAGCCGCTCATCGAGGAACGCCCCGACGCCCGGTCGGTGGACCTCACCAAGGACGTCACCGCGGAGCGGGACACCCCCGAAGGCGCGGGCACGCTCGCGCCGGACATCGAATTCTGCGAGGTCTCCTTCCGCTATCCGACCGCCAGCGAGGTGTCTCTCGCCTCACTGGAGTCGATCGCGATACGCAAGCCCGAGCGCACGAGTGAAGCGCTGACGCTGGAGAACCTGTCCTTCCGCGCACCGTCCGGCAAGCTCACCGCACTGGTCGGTCCCTCCGGTGCGGGTAAGACCACCATCACCCATCTGGTTCCGCGTCTGTACGACCCGTCGTCGGGCAGCGTACGGATCGGTGGGCACGACATCCGGGAGCTGACCCTCCAGTCGCTGCGCGACACCGTCGGAGTCGTCACCCAGGACGCACACCTCTTCCACGACACCCTGCGCGCCAACCTGTCGTACGCCCGGCCGGAGGCAAGTGAGCAGGAGCTGATCGACGCCTGCCGGGCCGCCCTGATCTGGAACACCATCGAGGCGTTCCCGGACGGTCTCGACACCGTGGTCGGTGACCGCGGGTACCGGCTGTCCGGCGGTGAGAAGCAGCGGATCGCTCTGGCCAGGCTGCTCCTCAAGGCCCCGCCGATCGTCGTCCTCGACGAGGCGACGGCCCACCTCGACTCCGAGTCGGAGGCGGCGATCCAGCGCGCGCTCAAGACGGCCCTGTCCGGCCGTACGTCGTTGGTGATCGCGCACCGGTTGTCGACCATCCGCGAGGCCGACCAGATCCTGGTCGTCGAAGCCGGCCGGATCCGCGAGAGCGGTACCCATGAGGAGCTGCTGGCATCGGGCGGACTCTACGCCGATCTCTACCACACCCAGTTCGCCCACCAGGCCCCGGACAGCATGAGCGCCGGTTCCTCAACCCTTCCGGTCGGCTCGCAGCCGATCCCCTCGCACGACGGGGCGTGACCACCTCCCGTCCCCGCGCGCCCGAAGCAACAACCGACCGTGGAGAGAAGAAGCTCATGTCGATGACCCTGGGCTGGCAGCCCCGAGAGCTGACTCCGGACGGCGCAGGCGTGGGGGCGAGCGCGCAGGGGCTCCTGGAGCTCTTGGGCCGGCTCGACGTCGGCGCCCTGCTGGCGGACGAGAAGGCCCTGGTCCTCCGGGGGTTCGGCATCACGCCCGAGACCCACGGCACGGCCGTCGACGCACTCCTGCCTCGGCGCCTGGCCTATGTGCACGGGAACTCCCCGCGTACGAAGGTGGGCGACAACGTCTACACGTCCACCGAATATCCGGCCGAGTTCGTCATTTCGATGCACAACGAGATGTCGTACTCACACACCTGGCCGTCACGGCTGCTGTTCTTCTGCGAGCAGGCCCCGGAGGGCGGTGGCGCGACCCCCGTCGTCGACGGGCGGCTCTGGCTGTCGACGCTCGACCCCGAAGTCCGGGCCGCGTTCGCTCCGGGCGTCCGCTACGTCCAGAACCTTCATGACGGCTACGGGTTCGGCAAGAGCTGGCAGGACACCTTCGAGACCGACGACCCGTCCGCGGTGGAGAGTTTCCTGACCGGCACGGGCGCGGAGTGGACGTGGACCCCGGACGGCACCCTGCGCATCAACCATCTCCGGCCCGCCACCACCCGGCATCCCGTCACCGGTGCCGAGGTGTGGTTCAACCAGGCGGACCAGTTCCACCACGCCGGCCTGGGCGAACACGCCGCGGCCGTACAGGAGTTGATGTCCGAGGACGAGCTGCCACAAGCGGTGACATTCGCCGACGGGAGCCCCATTCCCGCCCAGTACATCACTCACATCCAGGAGACGGGACTGGCCCTGGCGGTCGACGTCGAGTGGGCGCCGGGCGATCTGCTCCTTATCGACAACGTGCTGGTGGGGCACGGCCGACGCCCGTTCACAGGGCCGCGCCGTGTCCTCGTCGCCATGTCCGACTGACCTGCGCGTTGCTGTTTGTGATCTTCGTGGTTCGGTGTGCAGGGTGGTGCGGTCTTCACTGTCGAGGCCGGAGGTCGCGCCGTGCCCACGCCCGCTGCCGTCATGAAGCGCCGACTGCGCGCGTTCGAAGCCCGTGCCGCCGAGATCTGGGACGCGGCCGAGCAAGTACTACGCGGTGATGCCGGTGAGGCAATCGTGGCCTGTCCCCGTCGGCCGATGGGGACACCTCGGGCGACGCGGCAACGGGGAGTCCTGTCGGTGGTGGCGGCGAGTCACGGTACGTGCCGCAGCGGCAGGAGAACGACGACCCGAGCCGGCTACCCGGCCTCTACTCCAAGATCGTCGAGTTCGTGTGGGATGCGCAGGAGCCGGTGCGGGTGCGGGACGTGGTGCGGGCGCTGTTCGGCGAGGGGCCGGCCGCACCGGGCAGGCGGTGTGCGCTGTCAGCTCAAGCGACTCGTCCAGCGGGACTGGCTGGCCGGCGCGGACGGCCGGGAGTTCAGCGCGGTGACATGACGCCGCTCACACCGGCCGGTCCTGTCCAGCGGCTCCTGGCCACGGGCGCGGCGCAGGAACTGCAGGTCCACCACCTTGTTGATGTGGCCGTCGATCTGGTCGACCAAGCGCGACTCGTTGGTGCCGGCCGGGAGGAACGCGCGGATCATCTCGACGATCTCGTCTCGGGTGATCATGAGCTGGGTGCCGTCCGCGCCCGCGTCGAACGCGAGACGCTTGCGCAGCAGCACGACCAGCAGACTGACGGGGTAGGACAGCGAGCGGCGGGGCATCAGTCGTGGCGGCGCCGTGCGCGGATACGCGGACGGGCGTCTTCGTCACCGGGTTGCGAAGAGCACCGCTCAACCGAGCCTATCCCCCCAACGCAGAGACCCCGTGGGAAAAAGCCGACGGGGGGTCCACATCAGTCACTGCGATCACATGCGCGTCACCAACAGTGTCGACGCGTCTGGATCACAAGGCCCTGACCAGGCCGAACGCTCCCCACCTGGACCACATGGACGCCAGAAGACGCTTCCTACTACCCGTGCCGCGTCGGACCGTTGCCGCATCCACTGCAAGACGCCCCTCACACATCTCTCTGCAGGGCACATCCAGGGCACACACACCTGGAAAACGCTGCGAAGCGACGAGAACTAGTGAGGGGCGTTTCTGCAGGTCAGCACACATCAGAGCGCGTTCGAGCAGGTCAGAGACGTGCCGCAGAACTCCACTCTCAATCGCACGCGCTCAACCTACTGCCCGGTGTCGATTTTCCGGCAGCCCCCTCTTGACAACCCCCGACACACGGCGGCAATCTTCCATTAGGCAGAAACGAACTTCCGCAATACGGAATCAGCCCAGAATCACCCGTACACCCGACCCGCTGATAAGGAAGGGAGCGCCGACCCCCATGGGATTCGCAGACCAGCGCTTCAACGTCAACCTGTCGATCCTCTTCACGGAACTCCCACTCCTGGAGCGCCCCGCGGCCGCGGCCGCGGCGGGCTTCACGGCGGTCGAGCTGTGGTGGCCCTGGGTCGACTCCGCCACCCCCGAGCAGTCCGAACTCGACGCCCTGAAGCAGGCGATCGAGGACGCGGGCGTCCAGCTCACGGGCCTGAACTTCTACGCCGGACAACTGCCGGGCCCGGACCGCGGCGCCCTGTCGATCCCCGGCGAGGAGTCGGTGCGGTTCCACGCCAACATCGACGTGGCCGCGGACTTCGCCGAGTCCCTCGGATGCCGGGCGCTCAACGCCCTGTACGGCAACCGTGTCGAGGGCGTGGACCCGGCCGAGCAGGACGAACTCGCCCTGGAGAACCTGGTGCTGGCCGCCCGCGCGGCCAACCGCATCGGTGCGATCCTGCTGGTCGAGGCCCTCAACAAGCCCGAGTCGCCGCTCTACCCGCTGGTGAGCGCCCCGGCAGCCATCGAGATCGTCGACAAGGTCAACGAGGCCACTGGGCTCGGCAACGCCAAGTTCCTCATGGACCTCTACCACCTGTCCATGAACGGCGAGGACCTGCCGTCGGTCATCGAGCAGTACGCCGCCAAGACCGGCCATGTGCAGATCGCCGACAACCCGGGCCGCGGCGCGCCGGGCACCGGCTCGCTCCCGCTGGAGGACCTCCTCGACCAGTTGGGCAAGGCCGGTTACGAGGGCTGGGTCGGCCTGGAGTACAAGCCGGGCGACCGGCCGAGCGCCGAGTCCTTCGCGTGGCTGCCCGCAGCGGCCCGAGCCGCCCGCTGAGCGGCAACTCACCGACGTATCACAGCAGTCAGAGAGGCACCCTCATGAGCAGCAATCTCCCCAAGGTCGCATGGGTCGGTCTCGGCATCATGGGCTCCCCCATGTCCGAGAACCTGATCAAGGCCGGATACGACGTCACCGGCTTCACCCTGGAGCAGGACAAGCTGGAGCGGCTGGCCGGCGCCGGCGGCACGGCGGCGGGCTCGATCGCCGAGGCCGTACGGGACGCCGACGTGGTGATCACCATGGTGCCCGCGTCCCCGCACGTCGAGGCCATCGCGTACGGCCCCGACGGCATCCTGGAGAACGCGCGGTCCGGCGCGCTCCTGATCGACATGTCCTCCATCACCCCGCAGACCTCCGTGGACCTCGCGAAGGCGGCTGTGGCGAAGGGCATCCGGGTGCTCGACGCGCCGGTGTCCGGCGGTGAGGCGGGCGCGGTCGAGGCCGTGCTGTCGATCATGGTCGGCGGCGAGCAGGCCGACTTCGACGAGGCCGAGCCGATCTTCGAGGCCCTCGGCAGGACCATCGTGCTGTGCGGTCGGCACGGCTCGGGCCAGACCGTGAAGGCCGCCAACCAGCTGATCGTCGCCGTGAACATCCAGGCATGCGCCGAGGCCGTGGTCTTCCTGGAGAAGTCGGGCGTGGACCTGAAGGCCGCCCTCGACGTCCTCAACGGCGGGCTCGCGGGTTCGACCGTGCTGACGCGGAAGAAGGACAACTTCCTCAACCGCGACTTCAAGCCGGGCTTCCGCATCGACCTGCACCACAAGGACATGGGCATCGTCACGGACGCCGCCCGCAACGTCGGCGCTGCTCTTCCGGTCGGCGCCGTGGTGGCGCAGCTCGTCGCCAGCCTGCGCACGCAGGGCGACGGGGGCCTGGACCACTCGGCCCTGCTGCGGGGCGTGGAGCGCCTCTCCGGCGCGCAACTCTGAGCCCAGGTCACGCCTTCAAGACTTCCGGGCCACGGCGGCGCTGACACCTGTCCTGTCGCGCCCATGCGCCACCGTGGCCCGGATTCACACTCTGGACTTCAACGAACCGTTGACGCCGTACCCGGCGCTCAACTCAATGGCTGCGTCCGGGATCCGACGGGAGGTCTGATCCGGGGCGCACGCCCGCCACGGCCGTGGACCCGGATCAGGGGTGGTCACACGGTCGGCGGCGGGCAGGCCGAGGACCGCGGCGGCGTGCGAGCCAGTGCGGTGGTAAAGGTCCCGGGGTCCCCTTCTCGACCTGAGGGAAGGCGGCCCCGGCTCCATCGCACCCGCCGCGGTCCCAGCCACACGGCACGATCCACACCGAGTCATAGGGCACGCGCACCGACTCCCAACCCTGCGGCACGTCCCTATGGCACGCTCACCGACTCCGTCCGGCGGCGCGAATGTTCCGTTACGCCCGGCCTCGCGCCCTCGGACGGCACAAATTCGCAGATCACCGGCCCAGAGCGCCGGGTACGGAGCACCCCGTATCCGGCGCTCCGTCGTGTACCCGGGGTGCGGATCGGGCCGACGCGCAGCAGCCTGGGGTCATGAACCATCCCAGCATCGTCGTGCACACCCCAGGTCTTGACGGGTCCCGGCGGGTCACCGCCGGGGACGAGACGCTCGGTGTCGCCTACCACCTCGATGACGTCGTCGACATCCTGCGCCGGGCGGACGTGGACCTCGACGCCATCGAGGTCGAGGAGAGCGACATCATCGACTGGCAGGGCGGCAGCCCCGACGAGTGGCCGGGGCTGTCGGAGCACACCGAGCCGTGAGCCCGGCTCCCCGGTGGGTACACCAGCAGGCGTACGCGGGGTACGGAACCCTCAAATCAACCTCTGAACACGGCCCCGGGGGCTTCAACTCCCCCCGGGCAGGGGCACATTCTCAGCACACGGGGCCCGCCGACACGGGGGCGGCGGGCCCCGTCCTCGGGGGGACACCATGGACAGCGCGTCGATTCAGCTTGGGCCACACGCCGTCGCACTGCTGCGCGGCGGACCACTCGCCGCCGTGAAGGTCGCCGCACTCGCCCTGCACCTGGAGGGCGCCGCGAACTCCGCACGGGCGGGCACGATGCGGACCTCGGGGGTGGCTGCGCAGCTTGCGGGTCATCCTCTGGAGAAAGCGGTGCACACCTCCCTCTATCACCGGCCGACGGGGGTACGGGACCTGTTGAAGCAGCCGCGGATACGGACGTCGCTGGAGGACCTGCGCGCCGAGCTGATCGCGGCAGGGCTACTGCGCAGTTTCCCGCGGGCCCGGACACGGACCGCCCGACACACCCTCGACGACCTTCGTGCCCAACTGCCCCTGCCCGCCGGACGGGAGGGCCTCTCGAAGGACGACGTGCTGCTCGCGGTCGCGCTCTACGACGACGAGGCACTGACCGTGCTGTCACCACGCTTCGCCCGTGACGCCGGGCTGTTGGGGCGCGGCGGGGCGGCCGAGCAGGAGCGGCCGTCGCAGGGCTCGGACGGCGGTGGGTTCGGGGCAGCCGGAGCGGCCTTTTAGACGGCTCGCACGCCTCGCACGCCTCGGACGACTTGGACCCTCGGACGGCTTGCACGCCTCGCACGCCTCGCACGGCGAAGAGGCGGCTCTCCTCCCAGTGAGCCGCCCCTTGCCGGACGTATGGCCTGCCGTGTCCCGCGGGTCAGACCTTCAACGTCCTGATCGAGGTGGGCGCATGGCCCGGTTCGGTCGCGATCTCCTCGAACTCGACGACGTTGCTGATGTCGTTCGTCTTGCTCATCGCGATGTTGGTGATGCGCTCCAGGATCGCCTCGACGACGACGGGGACCTGGAACTCGGCGGCGAGCTTCTTGGCCTGTTCGAAGGCGGCGCCCAGTTCGCTGGGGTCGGTGACGCGGATCGCCTTGCAGCCGAGCCCTTCGACGACCTTGACGTGGTCGACACCGTAGACGCCCAGCTCGGGCGAGTTGATGTTCTCGAACTCCAGGTTGACCTGGAAGTTGATGTCCAGGCCGATCTGCGCCTGCCGGATCAGGCCCAAGTAGGCGTTGTTCACCAGGACATGGACGTACGGGATCTTGTGCTGGGCTCCGACGGCCAGTTCCTCGATCATGAACTGGAAGTCGTAGTCGCCGGAGAGCGCGACGACCTGGGCCTCCGGGTCGGCCTTGGCGACGCCGAGCGCGGCCGGGATGGTCCAGCCGAGCGGGCCCGCCTGACCGCAGTTGATCCAGTGGCGCGGCCGGTAGACGTGCAGCATCTGGGCGCCGGCGATCTGCGAGAGCCCGATGGTGGTGACGTACCGGGTCTCCGGGCCGAAGGCCTTGTTCATCTCCTCGTAGACGCGCTGCGGCTTGATCGGGATGTTGTCGAAGTGCGTACGGCGCTGGAGAGTTGCCCGCTTCTCCTGCGCGGAGGCGGCCCACGCGCTGCGGTCGGGAAGCCTGCCCTCGTCCTTCAGCTCGCGCGCGACCTCGACGAACAGCTTCAGCGCGGCCTTGGCGTCGGAAGCGATGCCGTAGTCCGGGGCGAAGATCTTGCCGATCTGGGTGGGCTCGATGTCGACGTGCACGAACTTGCGACCCGCGGTGTAGACGTCCAGCTTGCCGGTGTGCCGGTTGGCCCAGCGGTTGCCGATGCCGAGGACGAAGTCGGACTCCAGGAAGGTGGCGTTGCCGTAGCGGTGCGAGGTCTGCAGGCCCACCATGCCGGCGTTCAGGTCGTGGTCGTCGGGGAGGATGCCCCAGCCCATCAGGGTCGGCACGACCGGAGTGCCGGTCAACTCGGCGAATTCGACGAGGAGTTCGGCGGCGTCGGCGTTGATGACACCGCCGCCGGCGACGATCAGCGGCCGCTCGGACTCGTTCAACAGCCCAATCGCCTTCTCGACCTGGGCGCGGGTCGCGGCGGGCTTGTACGCCTGGAGCGGCTCGTAGGTCTCCGGGTCGAACTCGATCTCGGCGAGCTGGACGTCGATGGGCAGGTCGATGAGGACCGGGCCCGGACGCCCCGAGCGCATGAGGTGGAAGGCCTGCTGGAAGACGCCGGGGACCTGGGCCGGCTCAAGGACGGTGATCGCCATCTTGGTCACCGGCTTGGCGATGGAGGCGATGTCGACGGCCTGGAAGTCCTCTTTGTGGATCACGGCGGTCGGCGCCTGGCCGGTGATGCAGAGGATCGGGATCGAGTCGCCGGTGGCGGAGTACAGCCCGGTGATCATGTCGGTGCCTGCCGGTCCCGAGGTGCCGATGCAGACGCCGATGTTGCCCGGGTGCGTCCGGGTGTAGCCCTCCGCCATGTGCGAGGCGCCCTCCACATGGCGGGCGAGGGTGTGGTTGACCCCGCCGGCGGCCTTGAGGGCCGCGTAGAAGGGGTTGATCGCCGCGCCCGGGACGCCGAACGCGTTGCTGACGCCCTCGCGCTTGAGGATCTCGACTGCCGCGCGGGCAGCGGTCATACGAGCCATGGAGTACTCCTGCTTCGGCTGTCGGTTTCTCGCTCCCGTCGCGCCCGCGGAGAGCTGGTGATTCCGTTTGCGGTTCCGCAGCGGCTTCCCTGTCCGAATTCCGTATTGCGGAAACTAACTTCTACTATCTGGAAGCAATGTAGGTGGAGCACCGAGAGGCGTCAAGAGTGCCGCCGGAGGCTGTCGGGCCGTTTCCCTGTCGGAGGCCCCCTCGCTGGAGGACTATGGACACGCTGTCCCGACGTGACGACGTGACGACGTCCTGGAGTGGGCCATGGCCGAGAGCGTGCCGGTGCGGTGCCCGGCCTGCCGCCGCGAGCATCTGTACGCGGCGCTGTCCTATCCCTGCGTGTGCGGCGCCCCCGTCACACCCCCGCTCGACCGCCTCGCGGAACCGGCGGCCGTCACCTACCGCACCTGGGACGAGGACTGGGTCACGGTCCGTTGCGAGGCCTGCGGCCGCGAGGACCAGTGGCCCGCTCCCGAGCTGGGGTGCCCCTGCGGTACAGAGCTGCGGATTCCGGTACGAGGGATACGCCGCGCGCAGCACACGCCCGGCGCCGTCGCCGAGGCGAGCCGCGACACGGACGAGGACACCCGCCCGCAGACCCTCCCGGGCCCCCGGGCCCATCCGGCCGACAGCCCGCCGCCCACCTCCGAGGACACCTCGCCCGCGCCCCGCCCCGCGTTCCGGCCGGTCACCATCCGGACCGCCCGGGACGCCGTGACGGCCACCGCGCTGTACCTGCGCTGGCTCGGCTACCGGGACATCAGGCGGGCGGACCAACGGCCCCCGTCGGGGATCGGCCTTGCCGCCCGCGGGATCCTGGCCCAGGTGGACCCCACGGTCCGGCCCGCCTCGCTGCGTGACGTGGAGTGCCTGTGGCTGACGGCGATGACGGAGTCCGCGGGGTGCGTGTACTTCTCCCTCGCGGGCTTCGCGGACGACGCCCGCGCCCGCGCCGACACCCTCGGCGTCCCCCTCTTCGTCCTCGACCTCACGGGCACTCCCCAGCCGGTGAACGGCACGGCCGACGAACTCGTCGCGACCGGCGCCTGAGCACCGCTCTCACTCCTGGTACGACTCCCGCAGCTCGATCTTCCGCACCTTCCCCGACACCGTCATGGGAAAGGACTCCAGGATCCGCAGCCGGCTGGGGATCTTGTAGTGCGCCAGCCGCCCCTCACAGAAGGCCCGCAGCTCCGCCGGCGTCGGCGGGTCGGTCACGTCGCGCGGGATGACGCAGGCGAGCACCTCCTCGCCGTAACGCTCATGGGGCACGCCGACCACCTGGACGTCGGCGATCTTCGGGTGGGCGTACAGGAACTCCTCGATCTCGCGCGGGTAGATGTTCTCGCCACCCCGGATGATCATGTCCTTGATGCGCCCGACGATCTCGGCGTAACCGTCCTCGCGCATCACGGCGAGGTCGCCGGTGTGCATCCAGCGGCCCGCGTCGACGCTCTCGGCGGTCTTCTCGGGCTCGTTCCAGTAGCCGAGCATGACGCTGTAGCCGCGGGTGCACAGTTCGCCCGCCGAGCCGCGCGGCAGTGTCACCCCGTCCACCGGGTCGATCACCTTCACCTCGATGTGCGGGAGGACCCGGCCGACCGTGCCGGTGCGGTGCTCCAGGTCGTCGTCGCGCCGCGTCTGCAGGGACACCGGCGAGGTCTCCGTCATGCCGTAACAGATGGACACCTCCGCCATATGCATCTCGGCGACCACCCGTTTCATCACCTCGACGGGGCAGGGCGAGCCCGCCATGATGCCGGTACGCAGCGACGACAGGTCGTACGTCGCGAAGTCGGCGAGGTTCAACTCCGCGATGAACATGGTCGGTACGCCGTACAGGGATGTACAGCGCTCCTCCTGGACCGCGCGCAGGGTCGCCGCCGGGTCGAAGGAGGGCGCGGGGATGACGATGCACGCACCGTGCGAGGTCGCCGCGAGGTTGCCCATCACCATGCCGAAGCAGTGGTAGAAGGGCACCGGCACGCAGATCCGGTCCTGCTCGGTGTAGGCGATCGACTCACCCACGAAATAGCCGTTGTTGAGGATGTTGTGGTGGGAGAGGGTGGCGCCCTTGGGGAAACCGGTCGTCCCCGAGGTGTACTGGATGTTGATCGGGTCGTCGCAGGACAGCTCGCTCGCGCGGATGCGGAGGTCATCGGAGAGTTCGGGGATGCCACGCCCGATCAGCGTGTCCCAGCTCGGGTCGCCGATGTACACGGTCTCCCGCAACTGCGGGCACCTGCCGCGCACTTGCTCGACCATCGCCCGGTAGTCGCTCGCCCTGTGGCTGAGCGAGGCGAACAGCACCGAGATGCCGGCCTGGTTGAGGACGTACTCGACCTCGTGGGTGCGGTAGGCCGGGTTGATGTTCACCATGACCGCGCCGATGCGGGCGGTGGCGTACTGGACGAGCACCCACTCCGGGCAGTTGACCGCCCAGATGCCGACGCGGTCGCCCTTGGCGACTCCAAGGGCGAGCAGCGCGCACGCCAACCGGTCGACGTCCGCGGCGAATTGGGCGTACGTCCAGCGTCGCCCGGACGGCACGTCGACGAGCGCCTCCCGGTCGGGCCAGGCCTCGAAGCCCCGGTCCAGGTTCGCCCCGATCGTGTCCCCCAGCAACGCGGTCGTGCTCGTCCCGTGCGCGTACGACGGCTCACTCATCGGAAGTCCTCCTCGCGGTACTCGGCGTCCGAGCCCGCGGCCGTGGCCTCGCGCAGCTCGATACGGCGGATCTTGCCGGACACGGTCTTGGGCAGTTCGCCGAACTCCAGGCGGCGCACCCGCTTGTAGGGCGCGAGGACCGTGCGGGAGTGTTCGAAGAGGACCTTGGCGGTGTCGGGGCCCGGCTCCCAGCCCGCCGCGAGGACGACGTACGCCTTCGGCACCGCGAGGCGCAGCTCGTCCGGCGCGGGCACCACGGCCGCCTCGGCCACCGCCTCGTGCTCCAGGAGCGCGCTCTCCAGCTCGAACGGGGAGATCTTGTAGTCGGAGGCCTTGAACACGTCGTCGGACCGGCCCACGTAGGTGATGTAGCCGTCCGCGTCGCGTGAACCGATGTCACCCGTGCGGTAGTACCCGCCGCCCATCGCCTCGGCGGTGCGGTCCGGTTCGCCGTGGTATCCGGTCATCAGGCCCACCGGCTTGAGCGACAGGTCGAGCGCGATCTCGCCCTCGTCCGCCCCCGGCGCGCCGGACACCGGGTCGAGCAGCTCGACGCGGAACCCGGGGCTCGGCCGCCCCATCGAGCCCGTCTTCAGCGGCTGTCCTGGGCTGTTGGAGACCTGGACCGCGGTCTCCGTCTGCCCGAAACCGTCCCGGACGGTGACGCCCCAGGCGCGCCGCACCTGCTCGATGACCTCGGGGTTCAGGGGCTCCCCTGCGGCGACGGCCTCGCGCGGCGGTGTGCGCAGCTGGGTCAGGTCGGCCTGGATGAGCATGCGCCACACGGTGGGCGGCGCGCAGAAGGTCGTCACGCCCGCCCGGTCCATCTCCGCCATCAGCCGGCCCGCGTCGAAACGCGTGTAGTTGTGGATGAAGACGGTCGCCTCCGCGCTCCACGGGGCGAAGAGGTTCGACCAGGCGTGCTTGGCCCAGCCGGGCGAGGAGATGTTCAGGTGCACGTCGCCGGGCTTGAGCCCGATCCAGTACATCGTCGCCAGATGACCGACCGGGTAGGAGACGTGGGTGTGCTCGACGAGCTTGGGGCGGGCCGTCGTGCCGGAGGTGAAGTAGAGCATCAGCGGGTCGTCCGCGTGGGTTGCGTCGTCGGGTTCGAAGGCCGCGTCGGCGGCGTACGCCTCCTCGTACGAGAGCCATCCGGGCCGCGAGCCGCCGACCGCGATCCGGGTGTAGCGGCCCGGGACCTCGTCGAACTTCCCGGTGTCCTGCGCGCGGGCGATCACCTGGCGGACGCGGCCGCGTTCGACGCGGTCGCGCAGGTCGGCGGGGCCGAGCAAGGGGGTCGCCGGGATGACGACGGCTCGCAGCTTCATCGCGGCGAGGGCCGTTTCCCACAGTTCGGCCTGGTTGCCGAGCATCACGAGGATGCGGTCCTCGGCGCGGACGCCCTGCGCGCTCAGCCAGTTGGCCGTCCGGTTCGAGCGCTCGGACATGGCGGCGAAGGAGATCTCGGTCCGCGAGCCGTCCTCCTCGACGAGGTGCAGGGCCGTGCGGTCGTTGTCTCGGGCGATGACGTCGAACCAGTCGAGCGCCCAGTTGAAGTGGTCCGGACGGGGCCAGTCGAAGCCCTCGTAGGCCGTGGCGTAGTCCTCGCGGTGGGCCAACAGGAAGTCCCGCGCGGTGCGGAACTGCTCCGTCGGGTTCGTCGTCACCGTCATGCGTCCTCCTCATTGCCGGACAGCCGCCTACCATCGTGTATGCCGTGAACCAGGTCTCACCACCCCCGAACGGGGGTGCGCCGCGACGAAGGGGCGATCAGGTGACAGCAGACACAGCCGATGCGGTGGAGGTGCGTGGCGCACTGGTACGACTGCGGCGCGCCACGGGACTGCCGGTCGCCTTCGGTGGTCTGGTCGACTCCGGGAGCGGGCGCGTGTGCATCAGCCAGCTCAGCGGTACGGCGACGGCCGCGCTCAGCGCGCTCGCGGTGTCGACCGGCAACGGCCTGGGCGGCAAGGCGGTTGCTCTGGCCCGGCCGTGCGCGGTGACCGACTACCGGTCCTCGCGGCAGATCAGCCACGAGTACGACGTGGCGGTCGCGACGGAGGGGCTGCGCTCCGTCCTTGCAGTCCCTGTCGTCGTACGCCGCCGGGTGCGCGGTGTGCTGTACGGCGCCCTGCGTACGTCCCAGCCGCTGGGTGACCGCACGCTGGGCGCTGCGGTGGCGGCGGCCCGGGACGTGGAGCAGGCGCTGGTCGTGAAGGACGAGGCCCAGGCTCTGCTGGCCCTCGCGCGGGAGCCCGCACCCGAGGTGGGGAACGCTGCGTGGGAGGAGGTGCGCGAGGCACACGGAGCGCTGCGCGCGCTGGCGCCGCGCGTTCTCGATCCCGCGCTGCGGGCCGAACTCCTCGCGGTCTGCGGGCGGCTGGCCGGGGCGGTGTCACCGGGGCCGGGTTCGCACGAGGTCGGCCTCCCACCGCGCGAGGTGGACGTTCTCGCCTGTATCGCCGCGGGCGCGACGAACGCGGTGGCGGCGGAGCGACTGGGACTGCGCCCGGAGACCGTGAAGGGATATCTGCGGTCGGCGATGCGCAGGCTGGGCGCCCATACCAGGTGGGAAGCGGTGGTCGCCGCGCGGCGGGCCGGGCTGCTGCCGTAACCGCCGACGGATCCCTGGCGTTTTCTCATTCAGTCGGCGGCGCTCTGAAATGCGTTATACCGGCCCCTGTTATTTCCCTCACCGTTCCTACCGTCCGTAATTCAATGACACATTGCCTAATATTGGTCAGGACACGACACACGAGGGGAGCGGTGACCGTGCGAGGGGACTTCAAGGAGCCTGCGAGACCCCGCCCTGACCTGGTCATCGGCCGGGAGGAGCTCTTCACCGGGGCGCGTGAACAGCTCTCCGGTGGTGGCAGTGTGCTGGTGCACGGCCCTGCGGGAATTGGAAAGTCGACCGTCCTGCGGGCGTTGGTCTCGGAATACACCGAATCTGCACAGACCGTGTTGCGCTGCTCGGCCACCGAGTCCGAATCCCATCTCCCCTTCCTCGCCCTGGCCGACCTCCTGGGTCTGGTCGTCGACGAGGTGTCCGCGCAGCTGCCCGGCCCGCAGCGCACCGCCCTGGAGTCGGCGCTCACCGGCCGCGGCGAATCCACCCTGCAACGCGACGGACTGGCCCTGCGGCTCGCGGTCCTGTCGGCGTTCCGCGCCCTGGCCGCCCAGGGACCCGTACTGGTCGTCGCCGACGACCTGCAGTGGCTGGACCCGGCCAGCGCCGAGCTGCTCGGCTTCGCCGCCCGCCGACTCGGCGGCATGCCCGTACGGATGCTGTGTGCCGTGCGCACCGACACGGAACCGCAGGGGCAGCGGCACGACCGATATCTACGCGCGTCCCCGCCGGACACCCTGGCCGTGCGGCTCAACCCGCTCTCCCGGGCACATGTCGCCGAACTCCTCGGCCAGCGCGGCTACACCGGGCTGCCCCGCTCGACCGTGCGGGACATCCACCGCACCAGCGGCGGCAACCCGCTCTTCGCGCTGGAGCTGGGCCGCGCCCTGGCCGAGAGCCCGACCCCGCCGAGCCCCGGCGAACCCCTGCCGGTGCCGACCTCGCTGAGCGCGCTCGTACTCAGCCGGCTGGAGATGCTGTCCGCCGAGGCCCGCCGCACCCTGCTCGTGGCGAGCGCCGGGGCGCGGCCCACGCTCGCGCTGCTGCACGCCGCCGGGCGGGAGAACGCCGAGGCGGAGACGGCCTCGGCCGCCTCGCTCGGGCTGCTGGCGACCGAGCGCGAGGCTCCGGTGATCCGGTTCGCGCACCCCCTCGTGTCCGCCGCCCTGTACGCGCAGGCGAGCGCGCAGGAGCGGCGCGCCGCCCACGCCGCGCTGTCCGAGGCGGCCTCCGACCCCATCGAGCGCGCCCGCCACCTCGCCCTGGCCGCCACGGGTACGGACCCGGACGTCGCCGCCCGCCTCGGCGAAGCAGCCGCGGCGGCCCGGGACCGGGGCGCGCCCTCGGTCGCGGCGGGGCTCGGACTGCTGGCGGCCCGGCACACCCCGCCGGACACCGTGCCGGGCCCGGACGAGCGCAGGCTGCAGGCCGCCGAGGACGCGCTCACGGCCGGCGAGACGGACCTCGCGCGGGACATCGCACGCCAGGTACTGGCTCGTGCCACCGTGCCCGCGGACCGCGTACGGGCCTGGATGGTCGTCATCGACGCCGCGGGACAGGCCATGGCCGAGATCGACGCCGTCTTCCCGCAGGCGCTCGCGGACGCGGGCGAGGACCCGCGACTGCTCGCCCTCGTCCGCTACCAACTCGCCTGGCGGGCCCTGCTCATGGATGGCGAGATGGCCAAGGCCCGCGAGGAGGCCGCCTGCGCGGCGGAGCTCGCGGCCCTCGCCGGGGACCGGCCCACCGAACTCCTCGCGCTGGGCTTCCAGGCACAGATGGAAACCCTGATGGGGCACCCGGGCGCCCCGGCGACCATCCAACGCGCGATGCGTGAACCGCAGGACCCCCGGGTGGCGTGCGACCACAACGGCGCCGGTGCCGCCCGCTTCCGCTGGCTGATCATGGGCGACCAGCTCGCCGAGGCGCGTACGACCATCACCGCGTTGCTGCGCGAGGTGCGGCGGCGCGGGATGGTCGAGAGCGAGGTCCACTTCCTGCGCGGCCTCGCCGAGACCGAGTTGCGCTCCGGTCACTGCGGCCGGGCCCTCGACCTGGCCCGCGAGAGCCTGCGCCTGGCCCGCGACACCGGAATCGGCGAGGCGGCCACCGCCATGTTCACCTCGCTCGCCGAGGCCGCGGGCGGCGACGTGGACCAGGCACTCACGCTCGCCCAGGAGGCCGTGGACCGCGCGGAGGAGGACGGCGACCTGATCTACCTCTCACGCGCCCTCGGCGCCCTCGGCCACGCTCAGCTGGTGGCGGGGGACGCGTCGGCGACGGTCCGGTCACTGCGGCGCGTACGGGAGTTGGAGGAGCGCCTCGGGGTCGTCGATCCCGCCCGGGGCCGCTGGCACGGGGACCTCGCCGAGGCGCTGGTACGGATCGGCGAACCGGACGAGGCGCAGGACGTCATCGACGCGACGCGGAAGCAGGCCCTGCGGCTCGGCCGGGAGAGCGTGCTCGCCGTACTCGATCGCGCCGAGGCCCTCGTACGCGCCGCACGCGGCGAACAGGGCATCGCCACCCGGCAGTTGACCGCGGCCCAGGACCGGCTCCGCAAGCTGGGCTACGGCCTCGAGGAGGCCCGCGCCGCCTACGCCCTGGCCGGGCTGCGCGCCGCACGGCCAGGGCCCACCTCGTACGACGAGGCGACCCGGCTCTTCCGCCGCTGCCGCGCCCTGCCGTGGCTGCGCCAGGTCGAGACGGCCTCCGCGGCCCTCCCGGCAGCCTCGCCCCTCGCGTCCACCGACCCCGACAGCCTCGCGGCCGCCTCTCTGGACAGCCTCGCCGCGACCGAACGGCAGGTTGCCGCGCTCGTCATGGAGGGCGCCACCAACCGCGAGATCGCCGCGCGCCTGTTCATCAGCGTGAAGACGGTGGAGGCCACCCTGACGCGGGTGTACCGGAAGTTGGGGATCCGCTCGCGGGTCGACATAGTCCGGCTGGCGGTCGGGCACCGTCCAGGCTGACGTTCCGTCACATCCGGAAGAGCAGGCACCTGCTCCCCCTGCCTTCCGGATACGGGATACGGGACCAACCGGACGGAATCACAAGCTAAACCCAGCTGCCGCACAGCAAGGGTTATCCCTCCTCCAACTCCCTTAGGGGCTTCCCCCATTGGGTTGGCGGGGTTCCGCTTCTAGCCTGATCCCAGTGCCGCTCGCCCGGGCACACGGCGCCGGTCCACCGGCGTCGTGCAGCACCCCCCACACCCGCGCGTCCCCCACCGGCAACTTCCGAGGAGAACCATGTTCGGGCTCAACCGCGCCAAGAAGACCGCCGCGCTCTGTGTGGCGACAGCCGCCGCCGCCGCGACGGCGCTGCTCGGCGCACCCGGTGCCGTCGCCGCCCCCCAGCCCATCGTCGGCGGCACGACGACCACCACGACCGCGTACCCGTTCGTCATGCAGATCACGGACGCCTCGCAGAACCAGTTCTGCGGCGGCACGCTCGTCTCGGCCACGAAGGTCGTCACCGCCGCCCACTGCATGGTCGGCGAGACCACCAGCAGCGTCCGCGTCATCGGCGGCCGTACGTACCTCAACGGCACGAACGGCACGGTCAGCAAAGTCAGCAAGATCTGGATCAACCCCAGCTACACGGACGCCACCAACGGCGACGACGTGGCCGTACTGACCCTGTCGACGGCGATGTCGTACACCCCCGTGTCCTACGTGACCTCCTCGCAGACCAGCGTGTACGCGACCGGCGCCACCGCCCGCGTCCTCGGCTGGGGCACCACCTCCGAGAGCGGCAGCTCCTCCAACCAGCTGCGGACCGCGACCGTCCCGATCGTCTCCAGCACCAGTTGCACGAGCTCGTACGGCTCCGACTACATCGCCAGCGACATGGTCTGCGCCGGATACACCTCAGGCGGCGTCGACACCTGCCAGGGCGACAGCGGCGGCCCGCTGCTCATCGGCGGCGTCCTGGCAGGCATCACCTCCTGGGGCGAAGGCTGCGCCGAGGCCGGCTACCCGGGCGTCTACACCCGCCTGACGACCTTCTCCAGCCTGGTGACCACGCAGGTCAACTCCTAGTTCGCACCCTGGTTCAAATCGCAGTCACCTATGAGCTCCTGAGTACCCCTCAGGTGAAAGCCGGGGGGCGTTGCGGGCCTCCACGAGCGGCCCGCAGCGCCCCCTCTCCACTACCTGCCCGTCGGCGGCCGGCTTCCCCCACAGCCGGAACCACCGACGGGCATACGCCTGTTGGGAACCCGCGGCGGGATTCGGTCGACCCTCACCGGGGCGGCCTGCTTGAATGACCACCATGGTGTCCACGGACCGTTTCCTCGCCTTCGCCGCGATGTCGCTCCTGGTGATCGTGATCCCGGGACCGAGCGTGCTGTTCGTCATCGGGCGGGCGCTCGCGCACGGCCGCCGCACCGCGGTCGCGACAGCCCTCGGCAACGTCGTCGGCTCGTATCTGCTGGTCGTCGCGGTCGCCTTCGGCATCGGTTCACTGGTCGAGCGTTCGGTGACGGTCTATCTGGCCGTGAAGCTGGCCGGCGCCGCATACCTCGTGTTCCTCGGCGTGCAGGCGTTCCGGCACCGCCAGGAGCTGAACGCCTCGGCGATCACGACGCGTGACACCACCCCGGCCCGCGGGGATCTCCGCACGGTCCTGGACGGTGCACTGGTCGGCGTCACCAATCCCAAGGGCATCGTCTTCTTCGCCGCGGTACTCCCCCAGTTCGTGGACCACTCGGCGGGCCGACTCCCCCTGCAGATGCTCCTGTTGGGCCTGGTCCCGATCTCCATCGGCCTCGTCACGGACACCCTGTGGGGTCTGACCGCGTCGGCCACCCGCACCTGGTTCGCCCGCTCGGACCGCCGCCTGTCGCTGATCGGCGGGGCGGGAGGCTGCACGATGATCGGCCTCGGGGTGACGGTGGCGGTCACGGGCCGGGACTGAGTCCTAGCGGTCACGGGCCGTGGCTGGGCTCTATCGGTCACGGGCCGTGGCTGGGCTCTATCGGTCACGGGCCGTGGCGGTGGGCCCTACTTGACGACTGTTCCGAAGCGGATGTCCGAAGGAGGCGACGAGCCTCCCAGCACCTCCATGATCCGCTGGGCCTCCGCCACAACCTCCTCCCGCTGCGGCTTCGTGAGCGTGCCGAAGAGCTCGATCGTGAGGATCTCCCCCTCCTGCCGCCACACGCCCGCCAGGAAACCGTCGACGAGCAGCACGCAGTACGCCTGGTTGCCCTTCCACGTCCGGCCCTTGAGGTCCGCGGATCCCAGCCGGGAGCGGTCGGCGTGTGAGAGGAACAGGTTGTCGAACTCGGGGAGGAAACGCGGCGGGGCCGGGGTGTCGGCGTCCGGGCGGGGCGCGTCGGGGAGGTCGAAGAGCTCGACGCCGTTCTCGTCGCGGAAGGTGACCAGCTCGGGTCGGAGCCGTTCGAAGGCCTCGCGCAGCCGGGTCAGGCCGGCCCAGGTCTGCATGTCCTTGACGGAGGCGGGCCCGAAGGCGGCGAGGTAACGCAGGACGGTCGCGTCGGGGGCGGGTGCCGGCTCGGACGGGCGGCCGAGCCAGTGCTCGGCGGTGGTGAGCGTGACCTGGCCGCTCCGGCCCCACAGGCCGCGCGGGGTGACCTGGACGAGGGGGAGCCGACAGCGGGCGGCGACCGAAAGCGCGAAGGGATCGGCGTCCGGCCACTCGGCGAGCAGAGCCTCACGCAGCTGCTTCATGGTGCGCGGCTCGGCCTCCACCAGCTCCCGGCTGATCGAGGCGAGCCGGTCCAGGTCGACGCCTTGGAGCCCCTTGCGGAACTGGTGGAGTTCCCGGTCGCGCGCGGCCTGCACGAGCGGGCGCAGCGTGAGGGCGTCGTCGGCGCTGTGGGTGTGGATGGTGGAGCGCATGGTGACGAGGCGGACGACCTCGCGGTCGGCCATGAGCCGCGACAGGGCCTCGGGGGCGAAGCCGTCCAGCCGGGCGGCGAGCGCGTAGTACGGCGGTTTGACGTTCTGCGCCTGGAGGCCGAGGAGGTGCTCGACGGCGTCCTTGGTGCCGAGGGCGGACCGGCGCAGGAGAAGCTGCCGGGCGAGGGTCGCGCGGTTGAGGGCGCGGATGCCGAGCACGGGGGCCGCGGAGGTCTTCTTCGTCATGCTCCGCACGGTAACGGGACTTGCGGACAGCTTCTGTCCTCATTTCCTGGGGACTCCGTGCCTCGGAGCGGCACACCCCCGCGCCGCGGACATTTGACCCGTATATCCTGCTCCGTGATCACAGAAACGTACGTTCGACCACATTCACGCTTCACGCTTCACTCCACGACAGACGACAGACGACAGGGGAGGCAGCCGCGATGTCCGAGCGCCACGCTCGCCCAGCCTCGAAGGGCGCCAGGAAATCCGTGTGGCGACGCGCCCTCACCCCGCCGACCGCGCCTCCCGCCCCGCCGCCGGCCCCTCGCCCCGACCCTGCGTCGCCGGAACCCGCCGACGCCGACAGCGTCGTACAGGCGGCGCTCTACCGTGACGGTGTGCGCGTCGCGACCCCGGAGACCCTGGCCGACACCTTCCGCGAGCTGCGCGAACAGCCGGACGGCATGGCGTGGATCGGCCTTGCCCGCCCAACGGAGTCCGAACTCCATTCCCTGGCCGCCGAGTTCGATCTGCACCCACTCGCCGTCGAGGACGCGATGGAGGCGCACCAGCGCCCGAAGCTGGAGCGCTACGGCGAAACGCTGTTCGTCGTCCTGAGCGCGGCGCGCTATCTGGACGCGCTGGAGGAGGTCGACTTCGGCGAACTGCACGTGTTCGTGGGCCCCGACTTCGTGATCACGGTCCGGCACGGCGCGGCACCGGACCTCTCGGCGGTACGCCGCCGCATGGAGGACACCCCTGAACTGCTGAAGCTCGGCCCGGAAGCCGTCCTTTACGCGATCCTCGACTCCGTGGTCGACGGCTACGTCCCGGTCGTGTCCGGCGTCCAGAACGACATCGACGAGATCGAGACCGAGGTCTTCCGCGGCGACCCCAAAGCGTCTCGCCGTATCTACGAACTCTCCCGGGAAATGGTCGAGTTCCAGCGCGCCACCCGCCCCCTGGTCGGCATGCTGCACGCCCTGATGGCCGGCTTCTCCAAGTACCGCACCGACGAGGAACTCCAGCGCTACCTCCGCGACGTCGCCGACCACGTCACCCACACCAGCGAACAGGTCGACGGCTTCCGCCAGGCCCTCACCGACATCCTCACCGTCAACGCCACCCTCGTCACCCAGCAACAGAACGCCGAAATGCGCGCGTTGGCGGAGGCGGGCTTCGAACAGAACGAGGAGATCAAGAAGATCTCCTCGTGGGCCGCCATTCTCTTTGCTCCCACACTCGTGGGAACTATTTATGGCATGAACTTTAAACACATGCCTGAGCTGGGCTGGCGCTTCGGATACCCCTTCGCGATCGGTCTGATGGGGATTGTTTGCGCCGGTTTGTATGTGATTTTCAAGCGACGGGACTGGCTCTAGATCGGGCAGTACCCACGCAATCCCTTCGCGCGATTTGCTCACGCACCGCGCGAAAACAGAGCCATGACGGGCTCTGGGGAGTCCCTGGGGAGAAGTGACGCGGGTGATCTCCTCACCCTGCGTCGAACACGCCTCCGACCAGGTCTTTTGGGCGTCGGCGAACGCTGGGGAGAAGGGAACGACAGCCCACGCCCTGCGTCTCCCACAACCAGCACGCCTGGCTTCCTGTTCGGACGGAGGATCTCCCACTCCGCATCGGACAGATCCGTCGAGTAGCGGGAACGCAGCCCGCACACCCCAGCCCCCGAAAGTGCGCCACCACCCCGCTACCAGGCAACGTGCCCGCTGACCGGCTTTTCAGACGCCCTCTAGCGGCTCGACTGGCGCCTTCAGCTGGGAAAACATCAGCTCATCCGCCATGTGCGCCGTTCACCTCCCAGAACAGAACCGGCGCTCGACGATTCAGTACACCCAGCGCCAAGCAGGCACCGCCCAGGACCTGCGGCGCTCGTCCACCGCACTACGTCGTGCGGCGGTTCAGGAGAACAAGGTTGCGCTGCCGTGTTCAACTGGCGCGGCCCGCCACTTGAACGCTCGCCGGTATGCCTTTCCGCGGTTCTTTGCGCAC
The DNA here is from genome assembly GCF_042721055.1 of Streptomyces sp. NPDC058470. Classification (NCBI taxonomy): domain Bacteria; kingdom Bacillati; phylum Actinomycetota; class Actinomycetes; order Kitasatosporales; family Streptomycetaceae; genus Streptomyces; species Streptomyces sp. NPDC058470. The sequence goes on along the minus strand of NZ_JBHXMF010000003.1, from coordinate 211,804 downwards.
CGCTTTCTCCGCGGCGAAAGCACGGTCGGACCGATAACAGCGAACCGGACGCCGCTGCGGCGTCCGGTTCGCTGTTTCACCCGCGGGGCGAGCCCCGCTTCGCTCAGTCCTCGATCCAGCCGTGGCTCTCGCTGAACTTCACCAGCTCATGGCGGAGCTGCAGGATCTGGTCCGCCGTCAGGGAAGGTGCCGCCTTCAGCAGGAGCTCGGTGATGTCCCGTGTGTACTCCTCGCCAGTGAGCACGTCACACATCGGAAAGTCACCGTCCACGGCCTTGGCCGACGCCTCCTTTCCCTTCCTGAAGGACGACGAGGGACCCGTGGTCGCCGAAGCGGCCGACGTAGCCCTGGCCAGCGCAGCACCTCGCCCCGCAGTGGAAACAGCCGCGGCTTCGGCCGCCTGAGCAAGCTGAATGTTCGACGCCTTCAGACCGCGGTCACCGTCCTGCACCTCGAATTCGACGGCCAGTCCCGAGCGCAACTGCTCCTCGGGGATCAATAGGTCGTTCACATGCAGGAAGATGTCCTCTCCACCGCCGTCGGGAGCGATGAACCCGTATCCCCGCATGCCGTCGAACCGCACCACACGTCCAGTAGCCATACACACCCCCAACACACCCCGGGCCCCTTGCCCGGCCACGCAGCGATCGTAGCTCCACGCCCGGCGAGACAGCGACCTGCGCACCGTGCGCTTCGCCCACCCCGGCCCGGCGCTCGTGGGGATGGTGCTCGCCACCCGTGTGCCGGGCGTAGGAGGCAGCGTGTCCGGCGAGGTGGGGTCGGCCACGGTGGCCCCGGCGGAGGAGGTTCAGCTCCTGTCGGAGACCGAGCCGTGACGGTTCGGCCGAGAGGCGCTCGCCCAGCGCCTGCCGCGGAGCGCCGTGCTCCCGGCGTACTCGGGTCGTGCGAATACGCCACGAGGTGCCCGTGCAGGGCGCCGCGGACCCGGGCACGGAAGAGCCGGCGCGGTCTCGGAGCCAGCGCCGCGCAGTACCGGTGAACCTCGACCCTGGCCCATCCCCGCTTCCACCTGCACTTCACGCCGACCGGATCGTCCTGGCTGAACCTCGTCGAGCGCTGGTTCGCCGAACTGACCAACAAACAGATACGGCGAGGCGTCCACAGGACCGTCCAAGCGCTGGAGAAGGACATCCGCACCTGGATCGCCGCTTGGAACACCGATCCGAAGCCCTATGTCTGGACGAAGACCGCGGACGCGATCCTCGAACGCCTCGCCAGTTATCCGAATAGAATTCCTGACTCAGAAGACTAGAGGGCGTCTGAAAGGCCTGTCAGCGGGCCGGTCTTGCGAGGCGGCGCACGAGGAGCATGGCCATGGTGAGGTAGATGGCGTTCTCCGAGCAGACGCGCAGGTGGGCCGGCTCGTCTCTTCCGCGACTTCTCAGCGGGATCCATCCGCGCGGGATCTGCCACCGCGCTCCTTCTGACCAGTAAGGACGCTGACCGGGAAGCCGACCGGGCCTTCTTCATGCCGCGGTCTCGGTCTTCATGCCGCGGCCTCGGGCGACGAGGCTCACATGGTCTCGTTGAGGTCCTTGGAGTACTGCTCGATGGATCGCCGATACTGCTGCACGTAGGGGTCCTGGCTCGTCGTGGCGAGAAGTCTCAGCAGGATCTGCATGGCTTCGTGATGGTCTCCGGTGTTGAACAGCGCCATGGCGAGGAACGTCTGAAGGCCTCCGTCGTCGGGGTACTGCAGTACGCCGAGACGAAGGGTGTCGACAGCACGCGTGTACTGACCGAGCACCCGGTAGGTGCTTCCGAGGCCGAGCAGCGCGCCACGGCGGTCCTCGTCCGACAGCCCTGTCCCGCTCAGGCAGCTCTCGTAGAACGGGACGGCCTCGGATTCCAGCCCCAGCACGTCATGGACCCCGGCCGTGCAGTACGCCACTTCGGCGTTGTCGGGGAATCGGGCGGCCAGGGCCAACAGGTGCTCTCTGGCTTCCTCAAGCCTTTCCTCCTCACGGAGCCGGACGGCCTCGGCGAGCAGGTTCCCGGGCCGGTCTTCCTTGTCCTGTGCACTCATGCGCACATCTTCGCAGGCCGCCGACTTCCGCCGGACCGGAAGCCGGCGGGAACGAAACGGGAAGCGGCGCCCCGACACTCTCCTCAACTGATGCAGCGAGTGAGGAGCGCCCCGTGACGGACACCCCGTCGGCAGATCGCATCCTGATGGTGCTGCCCTCGGACCGGCTGGTGCGAAAGGCCGCAGAGGCCGGCTGCCGGGTCTGGTCGGTGTGGGATCCCGCGCTGCGCGACCGCGCCTATCTCGACAGGGTGGCCCAGCACTCGGAGCAGCTGCTCCTGGCCGACCTGGGCGACGAGACGGCTCTGCGGGCTCTCATCGCGCGCACCGCCCGCGAGCACCGGCTCACCCATGTGATGCATACGGGCGGCGCCCCGGCCATGGGCCCCGTGCTCGCGGAGGCCGAGGCTCTGGGGCTCAGTACCAACCCCCCGCACGCCATCCGGCTGCTCGGCGACCGGGTCGCGATGCGTGAGTTGTTGCGAACCCATCCCCGTCTGCGGGTACACGCGAGGCGAGCGGCGGCCGTCGCCGGAGTCCGGGAGGCGATGGTTCACTTCGCGGGGGCTCCTGTCGTCGTCAAGGCAGCGGCGGCGTCGGCCGGTTTCGGCGCGGCGCTCGTCAGGGACACGTACGAACTCGGTCGCTGGGAGCGGGGGGCCACGGCCCGGGGCATCTGCGGTCCCTTCATCGTCGAGGAGTATCTGCCTGGCCCTCAGTACGCCGTCGAGACGCTCAGTGTCGACGGGATGCACCAGGTGGTCGGCATCACCGCCACCCGGACCACGGGCGCGCCCCATTTCACGACGACCTCCCATGTCCACCCGGCGCAGCTCAACGTCCGCGACGACGCGGAGATCCGGTCCGCAGTCTGCGCGCTGCTGGACCTGGCCGGTCTCGAGTGCGGCCCGGCGCACACCGAGGTGGTGCAAGCCCCTGGCGGGCTCCGCATCCTGGCCTCGCGGGCAGGGCTCGGGGGTGACCGCATCCCGCTGCTCGTCGAGCTGGCCACCGGGATCGACCTGGAAGTGGAGTCGTTCCGGGCGCTCACGGGTGGTGTCCTGTCTCCGGCCACCGTACGGCGCACCGCCATGATCGGTTTCTTCCGGCTTCCCGAGGGACGACCGCCCTCGCGCTCCGGGCTCGGCGAACTACGCGCCCTGCCCCATGTACACGCCGTGGACGTCCCGGCACGGCCGGGCGGGCCTGTCCACGTGGTCGTCGTCGGCGCTGGGCCCGAGGAGGCAGCGCAACAACTGGCGGCCGCCCGCGACCTTCTGGGCGCGGAAACCGAGGCCTACGCCGAGCTGCACCCATGAACGGACTACGACGTCGACCGAGGAAACAACGGAACGCCAAAACGGGAGGACAGCGACAGATGAACATACGCCAGCTGACGACGTTCCAAAGGGCCGCCACACTGCTCAGCTTCAGCCGTACGGCCGCCGAACTCAACTACGCGCAGTCCAGCGTCACCGGACAGATCAGAGGGCTCGAGAGCTCGCTGGGGGTGGAGCTGTTCGAGCGGCTCTCCGGCAAAAAGGTCCGGCTCACGCAGGCGGGGCGGCGGCTGTTGCCGTACGCCGAGCGTCTGCTGTCCCTGGCCGACGAGGCCCGCGGAGCGACAACCGGTCCTCTGGAGCCTTCGGGGCAGTTGGTCATCGGCACGATGGAAACGCTTGCCAGCTACCGCATACCGCCTGTACTGGAGTACTTCCACCACCGCTACCCGCAGCTGCAGTTGGTGCTCAGGCCCGGCTCCGGCGCGGAGATCCTGCACGCGCTGCGGGAGGGCAGCGTCGACCTCGGACTGCTCATGTCGGCCGAGACCCAGCACAGCGGCGTAGCGAGCGAGGTCCTCAGCCCCGAGCTTCTGGTGGCTTTCGTCAGCCCCGACCACCAACTGGCTGCTCGGGCGCGAGTCACCACAGCGGATCTGCGTGGCGTACCCATCCTCGCGCCGGAGTCCGGGCGTGGCTACCATCGCCTGCTGGAGACAGAGTTGCGCAGCGGCCCTGGCGCACCCCTGCTGCTGGAATCCGGCACCGTCGAATCGACCAAGCGCTGGGCGGCGGCCGGGCTCGGCATCGGACTGCTGCCGCTCGTGGCGGTGGAGGCGGACATCGAGGCCGGGATTCTCGCATCCCTGGCGTGGCAGCCGCCTTTCGAGGTGTACACCCAACTCGTCCGTCGCCGCACCCCGCTCACCCGAGAAATGCAGCTGTTCGTCGACCGGGTCTGCTCCTTTATGGGCCAGGAGCACGGTGCGGCCGCAGCCTGATCCACCAGGCATGTGCGGACGGCACGCACCGAGCCATCGGAATGTCCGAATACTAAGTCACCATAATCCGATGAGGAATTCGTTGACCCCCCAACCGCCGAATGTTGAAATTGAATCACCAACACGGACCGCCCCTTAAGCGGAAATTCCGTGACCGTGCTCGGCGAAAAAGGAGTCGACCATGAACAGCAACGCGATCCCGAACACCGAGGCCCACCAGGTGCTGGACGGCCTGTACGCCGCCGGCGCGGAGTTCGACGCCGACTGGAGCGGCGTGGACGACGAGACCGTGGCGAAGCTGCGCGAGGCCGCCCTCTCCGGCGACGAGGCCCTGCAGACCCTGCTCACGAACCTGGCGTTCACCAAGTTCGAGGGTGCCGACCAGGCCGCTCGCCTCTCCGCCTCGCTGGCCGGCATCAAGCAGGCGGCCGTCGCGGAGATCTTCGACGAGCTGCCGACCACGTCCATCGAGGACCTGCGCGTCGCCGCCGAGGCGGCCGGCTACGAGGTAGAGGTCCTCGCCTGACAGTAGGGGGCGGTACGGCCCGGTCCCGGACCTCTGCGTCCCGGGACCGGGCCACCCCGGGCCGGATTTCGCCCGCCCCCCTCACCGGGCCACACCACAAAGGAAAGAGGACTGCAGTGAACGAGTCGTTCTCCATCGACGGACTTTGCTGGCGGGAAAACTGGCGGATCGAAAATGGGAACGATTCCTACGTCGTCCCTTTTCCGACGCTGCGGCCCGCCACTCTCGTCTTCCACGGTGAGACAGAATTCAGTTACGGACACTACGGAATTCATCTGGGTCAGGCCGATGTGCTGACCTTCCTCGGGCCGAGCACCGGCACCGTCACCGGCCACTTCATCGACTGCCGGGAGGGCTCGCCCACGGCCGGCGTTCGCGAGCAGCACACCTGGGCCCCCGGTTCGGCCCGGGCGCTCTACATTCCGCCGGGTGTTGCCCACACCTTCGACGGCCTGGAGTGCGTCAATACCATCAACTCCTATGAGCTCTTCCTCCCCGCCCCCGAGGACTGGGTGCACGGGAGCCTCGACTGGCAGCCCGACGCGGACATCATCAACCTGCCGCTCGATGTCGCTGACGAGGACCTACCGCTCTACAAGCCCAACTCCCACCAGGCGAGCGAGCTTTGGTACGACATGGTGGCCGCGCAGCAGCGTGCCATGATTCCCAAGGTGTTGTACGAATACCCCGTCACCCGCGATGTGCGGCTCGCCGACGGCAGCGTCCGCCGGGTCGAGCTGCGCAGGCTGCTCCCGCAGAGCAAGAAGAAGAACTGGGAGCCCATGGACACGGTGTTCGGCGTCGGATGGGTGCGCCACCCGGTGATCGCTTCCGGCCCGGAGTCCGGTTTCTCCGCGCTCCTCGACCGGCATCCGCTGTACTTCATCGACCACGGCGAGGCCGGCTACACGCACGACGCCTACGGCATCCACCTCGGTCAGGAAGACCGGCTGACCTTCGCCGGACCCCGCGACCAGGAGGTCACCCTCCATCTCATCGACACCCGGGTGGACTCGCCGACGTACGGCGCCGACGTCACGTACCGCTTCTTCCCCGACCCGGAGCGATACCTGCTGATTCCGCCGGGAGTCGGCCACGCCTTCGAGCACCTGGAAAACGTCTACACGGTCAACCGGCCCCGCACGCTGCTCCCCGCGGACGGCAGCGAGTACCTGCCGGGCAACGACGTCATCGACTGGCCGGTGGCCAAGCGCCCGATCCCGGCGCTGCGGGTGAACACCGTCCCGGCGAGCCGCGAGTACTACGAGGCCCGGGTCGCCGATCAGAAGCAGCTCAGGAAGATGCCCGTGATGCACTCCACGCCGTCCGTGATGATGATCAAGGGCAAGGACGGCAAGGAGATCCGGGTGGCACTGAGGAAGAAGGTGCCGGCCGCCTCCTGACCCGGCTGGGCCCAGGGGTGAACGGCCCGGCCTTCCCTGGCCTGCCCCCTACCCCCGCTCTCACCGCACCGTGGGTGCGGCCGCCATGACAGGCCGGCCGCACCCACGGCTTCCCACGTTCCACCACCCCTCACCACACTGCTGTCATCCCGGAGTTGGGAATCGATGTTCTCGCTGTCCAAGTCGCTGGCCCCTTTGCGGCACAAGAACTACCGCATGCTCTTCATCGCCTTCGTCATCAGCATGCTGGGTGACGGTGTCTGGCTGGTCGCCCTGCCCTGGGTCGCCATGGAGCTGGGAGGCAACAGCTCCGACCTGGCCATGGTGGTGGGCGCGGAGGCGGTCGGCCTGATCTCCTGCGTCCTGATCGGCGGCGCTCTCGCTGACCGCTATCCGCGCAAGGCGGTCATCGGCTGGTCCTACGTAGCGGCTCTTGCCGCCCTTGCGACGCTTGCCGTCATCCATGTGACAGGCCAACTGCAGATCTGGCAACTGGTCGGGGCCGCATTGGTGCTGGGTGCCGCCGCGGCGATCAGCGGCCCGGCGTCCGACGCCTTCACGCCCGACCTGCTGCCGGAAAAGGATCTGCACGCCGCCAACGCGCTTGAGTCCATCGTCCGGTCGCTTGCCGTCAGGATGGTCGGTCCGGCCCTGGGAGGTCTGCTCATCTCCCTGGTCGACTCATTCAGCATCATCGTCCTGAACGCGGTCAGCTTCGGCATCGCCGCTGCCTGCATCGCCACGATCACCCCACTGCCCAGCTCGGCGGGGCAGGCCGGCGCGGACGGCGCCGAGGACGCTGAAGGCACTCCGGTTCCGTACCGCGAGGCACTGCGTTATCTCTTCAACGAGCGCTGGCTGTGGGTACTGATCGTCTGGTCCGGGCTTGTCCTGCTGCTCCAGTCGGGACCGCGACAGATCCTGCTGCCGTTCGTGATCCACAATGATCTGAACGGCGGCCCCCGCGACTACGGCATGCTCATCGCCACCACCGGCATCGCGGCGGTTGTGGCATCGTTCCTCATCGGCTCCCGCAAACTGCCCCGGGACTACCCCCGTTGGATGCTGCTCGCGTGGACCGCAGGGGCGGCTCCGCTGGCGCTGATGGTCTTCGTGCCCTCCTTCTGGATTCTGCTGCCGATGGGCGCCATGTACGGGTTCTTCTCCACCGTCGGCAATGTGTACTGGTCCACCCTTGTGCAGACCTCGGTGCCCAACGCCGTCCGGGGCCGGGTCATCAGCATCGACTGGCTGGGGTCGTTGGCCCTCGTCCCGCTGTCGGCGGTGCTGGCGGGCGTGAGCACGAACCACACCTTTGTTGTCTGGCTGTTCGTGCTCGGTGGCGTACTCCCGGTCCTGCTCACGCTGTTCACTCTGCGCTGGGTCGATCTGCGGGTGCTTCGCACGGACGCGTCGCCCGAAGAAGCGGTTCAACCCGCTGCAGCCGAGCTGGCTCCAGCCACGCAACCTCTGCCCTGACGGTACGTACGTTCTTCCGCTGCACCTCCCGGAATCCGTGGAAGGGAGAGGGAAGGGAAGAGTTCGGGAACAGCCTCGATCAGTATCACGGGTGTCGGAAAGCAACCGGACGGATCGATACCAAGGGGTGGGAAATGCGCAGCACGGTGACCATAGTTACCAGGGGACTCGCCCTGGCGCTTGTGCTTGGGGTCGGGGGGGCTGCCCAGACGTTCCACGCCGAGGAGACGGCACGGGCGGTGGCGGGCGACGAGGGGCCGTCGGTGGGCACGCCCGCAGCACCGGCCCGGAGTGGCGCCACAGCCTTCGGCTTCTGATCCGCTCGCTCCCGGCCTCCCGGCCCGCTCAGACCCAGCTGCGGCCGGAGGCCGGGATGCCCAGGTCGTCGAAGAGGTCGTGCGCCTGGCGGAGGTACTCCGCTGCACTCCGGTCGTCTCCCGCGTCCTCGGCGGCGCGCGCAAGACCAGCGAGCGCGCAGGTCGTCTCGACGCGGTAGCCAAGGGCGGTGGAGCGTTCGAAGGCGCTCGTATGCAGCTCCAGGGCTCGGATCGGGTCGCCGCTCCCGCGGTGGACCCGGCCCACGATGTTCTCGACCTCCGAGGACCTCAGCCTGACTCCCGAGCGGCGGACCAGGTCCAGAGCGCGCTCGGCGTCGAGGAGGGCACGCCCCTGGTCGCCGAGGAGCTGCCGAGCCTCCGCCGTGAAGGCCAGGGCAAGGGCGTGGTTCTCCGATCTGCGCGTCTCGTCGCCGATCGCAAGGGCCCGTTCGAGGATGTCCAGCGCCTCCCGTACGTCCCCGGTGGCGAGTCGGGTGGCCGCCAGTTCGATCAGGGCCATCTTCTCGTTGTCGTGCGTGCCGATCCGCTGGTTGATGCTCACGGCACGCTCGGCGGCCGCCGCGGCCTCCGAAAATCGGCCGAGCCAGCGATAGACGGGACTGAGATTGGTCCAGCTCTCGGCTTCACCGACCTCGTCCCCGCTCTGCTTGCGCAGGACCACCGCCTGTTCCAGGAACGAGAGGGCTTGGGCGACATCACCGAGCGCGCCGTACAGCAGTCCGAGCCGGCCGACGCTGATCGCCTCGTGCTGGCGGTCGCTCGATCGGCGAGAGATCTCCAGGGCCTCGGACGCCGCCTCGACGCCTTCGGCGAAGTGGCCGAGCTTCCAGTGCGCCACAGCCAGGTTGTTCAAGCTCAGGCTCAGCAAACTGGGTTCGCCCAGGCGCCGCGCGGCACGGACGGCGGCGACCCCCTGCGCCGCCTGCTCCTCGACCCGGCTGCGTGTATAGAAGTAGAAGGCGAGGTTCCGGGACAGGTGGAGTACGCATCGCTGATCCGCCGCGTCGCCCTCCCGGTCCAGGGCGAGCTGGATCGCGTGGTGCTCCCGGTCGAACCAGGCCAGCGCGTCCTGTGGGGTGAGGAACGGCGGCAGTTCGTCGGGCACGGTGACACCGGTCTCGATACGCAGCCTGTCGGGGTAGAGCACAGCACAGGCGACTTCCGTCGCCCCCAGGTAGTACGGCAGGAGCCGCCGCGCCAGCACGCCGTCATCGCCGTCATCACCGTCCTCACTGGCGGCGATGTCGGACCTCAGGATCCGTGCGAAGCTGCGCACCAGGTCGTGGAAGCTGAACAGCTCCGCCACGTGCTGCTGAAGGAGATGCACGTCCAGCAGATGCTCGAGAACGTCCTCGACCTCGCGGGCCGAGATACCCGCCAGCGCCGCGGCGGACCAGACATCGATCTCCACCCCCGGGTGCTGGCCCAACACCCGGAACACCGCGCGATGTTGGGCTCCCAGTGACTGGTACGACAGCTCCAGGGCGGCCGTGACACTGCGCTGCCCGGCGTTGAGTTCGTCGAGCCGCCGCGTCTCGTGACTGAGCCGCTCCACCAGGTGGCGCACGGTCCACCGCGGTCGGTTGCGCAGCCGGGCGGCCGCGATACGCAGGGCGAGCGGCAGTCGGCCGCACAGCTCGGCGAGTTCGGCCAGCGCTTCCGGTTCGCCCGCGGTGCGCTCGGCACCGAGCGTCTCCGCCAGCATCGCGGCGCTGTCCTCGGGCGTCAGCATGCCGATGGAAAACCACTCGGCACCGTCCAGATCCACCAGCCTGGCCCGGCTGGTGACCAGCACCAGACAGCCGGGAGAACCGGGCAGCAGGGGCAGCACGTGAGCGGCGTCCGCGGCGTTGTCCAGCAGGACCAGCACTCTCTTCTGCGCCAGCGCGACCCGCCACATACGGGCGCGCTCCTCCACACCCTCCGGCAGATGCTGGTCGGGCATCCCCAACCCCTGCAGCAGGCTCTCCAGCGCGGCGCCGGGCCGGACCGGGCTCTCGCCCGGGGTGAAGCCGCGCAGGTCGATGTGGAGCTGACCGTCGGGATAGTGCGGGGCGAGCCGGTGGGCGGCATGCACGGCCAGCGCCGTCTTCCCGGCGCCGCCCATGCCGTCGATGGCGATGACACGGGTGCCCTCGTCGCCGGGCATACGGGCGCGATCAAGCAGCAGTTCGAGTTCCTTGTCCCGTCCGGTGAAGTCCGGAATGTCGTACGGCAACGCCCGGATCCCCTGCGCCAGACCGGGCGGATCGACCTGCCCGGTTCCGGCGGCCGGGGGCGGCGCGGCGAGGCCCGGATCCTCTCGCAGCAGCCGCTCGTGCAGCTCGGTGAGGTGCGCTCCCGGGTCGATGCCCAGCTCCTCCGCGAGGAGAACACGCACCGCGCGGTACTCCTCGAGCGCCTCGGCCCTTCGGCCCGCTCGGTACAAGGCCAGCATCAGGTGTCCGCGCAGGGTCTCTCGCAGCGGATACTGCGACACGAGCGCCCGCAGATCGCCGACCAGCTCGCCGGCCCCGCCGAGCGCGAGCCGCAGCTCGAAGAACTGCTCGGCCGCGGACAGCCGCCGCTCCTCCCAGACGGTCGCCGCCGCCTCGATCACCCTGCCGCCCCGGCCGGCCATGACGGGACCACGCCACAACGCCAGCGCCTCACGCAGCGCGACAGCAGCGTCCGGCCGGCGCTCCGCTGCGACAGCCTCCCGCGCCACGCGCAGCCCCTTGGCGAAATCGCTCAGGTCGAGTCCGAATCCGGCCGCTTCGGCGCGATAGCCCGGACCGTCGGTGACGATGACCCCCGCGCCGCCCGGTATGCACCGGCGCAAGTCCGAAATCGCCTTGCGCACCTGGTGCTCGGCGCTGGAGGGAGGCAGCTCCTCCCAGGCCGCTTCGACGAGCCGGGAGACCGGCACGACACTTCCGTACTCCAGGAGCAGGGTGACGAGGATGCGTTCCTGGATCACGCCTCCGAGACGGAGCCTCGCTTCCCCGGCCCAGCCCTCCACTGCCCCAAGGATGTGAAACCGAAGACCGTGCTCAGAACCCACTCGTGCCCCCCGCTCTCTCCTGCCGGTGCTGCTCCTCAGTATCCGATCCCCACCGGATCCGTCAGGCACCTGTACGGCTGAGTACGTGAGCCAAGCCCTTCACCATCTCGGTCGTCATCACCGCTTGCCCCGAAGTCGAGAAGTGGATGCGGTCCTCACTCAGCAGATCCTCCCGGCTGTTGATGGGGTGGTCCCACATGTCGACGACAACAGCCTCGTACTCGGCAGCCAGGGTGCGAGTGATGTCGTTGACCCTGGCGACGCGCTCGCTCCAGTCCGGGAAGACCGGAACAACATACGCCCTGCCCAAGGTGAACGTTGTCAGCTGGGCCCCGGTCTCGGACGCCAGGTCGTACATGCGCCGCAGTGACTGCTCGATCTTGTCGAAGTCCGGCGTCCGCCGCACTAGATCATTCGCGCCGCACGGCAAGTGGAGGAGGTCCGGGTCGAACTCCAGCATGCCGTCGATCTGCTTTTCGAGGGTCTGCGCCGTCGTGGCTCCGATCTCGGCCGTGTTCAGGTACTCGAGATCCGGCCGTACTCGACGAAGGATGCCCGCGAACCTGTCAGACCAGCCCATTTCCGTGTATCCGGGGCTGGGGTCCCCGGTACCCGCGGACAGGCTGTCGCCGATCACGGCGTACCGGTGCCACGGGGCGTCGAAGAGAAGCGCTGCGGCATCCAGTGACGGCAGGCAGAACGGATCGGACTCTTCGGTGAGTTGTGTCGTCGTCATACTGAAAGAATACGGACGTACGTATGCAATAACAAGAGGCAGATCTTCCCGGCCGACCGGAGCCGGCGACCCACGGTCGCCGCCACCCCGGCCGAGCCGTACGGGAGGGTGTTACATCGGCGCGCCGATCAGGATGCTTTCACGCCGCCGATTTCCCGATATCGAAGTGAACTCGATCGTTGGATCGGAGGCGGCACGGAGCTCGGTACCAGGCGTGATACCCAATTCCTGGCCCAGCACCCGCTCGGCACTGTTGTAAGCCTCGACCGCTTCGGCGTGCCTTCCCATTCGCTGAAGTGCGACGATGTGCCGAGCGCGCATCGGTTCATTCAGCGGGTCCTCGACGATGAATTTCCTTGCGTTCAGAACCACCTTCTGATTGCAATCGAGTGAAATCCACGCGTCGATCAATGTCTCCCGTGCCGCTGCACGCCACTGATGCAGTTCATCGGCCGCGGCGGCAACCAGCGGCCCCTCGAGAGCATCGAACAGAGCATCTCCGCGCCACAGAGAAAGCGCCTCCTCGAGAATGGCCGCGACCACCGAAGGAACGCCCGGAGCCAGGCTCAACGCCCGCTCCACCAACTTGACGAACCGATGGGCGTCCACCGAGTCCCGATCGAGGTTGAGCCGGTATCCGGAGTTGACTGTCTCCAGCAGGTCGGCGTTCCCACCGTGCCGCTGGAGCCAGCGGCGCAGTCGGGCGACGTGGGCGTGCACGGCGTTGATCGCATCACCCGTCGTTCGCATCAGATCTAATTCCTCGATGAGCTCATCGCGACGAACCTCACCGTCGGCACGGAGCGCAAGAACAGCAAGAATGCTGCGTAGCTTCGCTCCGCTCAATACCGCTTCCGTGCTTCTGAGTTCGACCCGCAGGGGCCCGAGTACACCTATTTCAGCGATGGCCACTGTTCAATTCCCCCTTAAACGCTGCGGTTCCCAGCACTTTGATGATCTGACCGGAACCCGCAATGGCGACCGAGCGAGATCCTAGTGACGCACGGGTTCCGTCTGCATCCCGCACATTCAGGTAGGGGACCCACTCGGTCAGGTGGGAAGGTGATCCTCGTTACCTCGGTCTCGTCGTTCCCAACAGTCGGCATGGCCTGACCACGTACGGGCCAGATCCACATCTGTCATTTCGAAACAGGGATTTCTGGCCATTACGGCGGCACACCCCGAGCAGATGGCTGCCACGAGCACCCGTACGCTAACTGTCGAATTAGGGTACGATCGACCGTATGGGAAGTGTCTCCGAGGTCACCGACAAACGCCTGCTGCGTGGCGCGCGGACGCGGAAGATCGTGCTCCGGCGGGCCGTCGACGTCGCCTCGCTGGAGGGCCTCAACGGCGTCAGCTTCGGCGGGCTCTCGGTCGACACGGGACTCAGCAAGGCAGGCATCCAGACTCTCTTCAGGACGAAGGAAGCCCTCCAGCTCGCGGCCGTCGAGTTCGCGCGCGAGATGTTCATCGACGCCGTCATTCGCCCGGCCAGGACGGCACCCCGCGGCGTAGCCCGCGTTCGCGCTCTGCTCGAACACTGGACCGTGTATGCCGAGACACCGTTGTTCGCCGGCGGGTGCTTCAGAGCCGCGAACCTCGCGGAGTTCGACAGCCGTCCGGGACCGGTCCGCGACGCACTGTTCCGGGATCAGCAGGAGTGGCGCGAAGTCGTCGCGGCCGAATTCCGCCACGCCGTAGCCACCGGCGAGCTCGCTGAGCTCGACGTCGATCTCACCGTTTTCCAGATCGACGCCCTCCTGTGCGCCGCGAACACAGCGCTGCGGATGGGAGACACCGACGCGGTGAGCAAGGTCCACCGCATCGTTGAGGGTTTTCTGGTGTCCTCCCGCTGACGACGGGAGGTCGCTCTTCCCGTCGGGGTGCCGCGACACGATCTACGGACACAGATGCCGATGCGGCGGACCCTCGGTCCGCCGCATCGGCTCAGTCTCTGCGTGTCTTCCCGGCGGCGCCTACCGGGCCGTCACTTGCTCGTCCTTGCCTGCTTGGGCAGCAGGAAGACAAGCACTGCCGCAAGGACCGCGATGAGGAACGTGGTGAGCGACGACATGGCGAAGGCATTCCCCGCGGCCTCGACCCTCCCGTCGGCGGCAGGGTCGAAAGAGTTGAAGAACACCGCTCCGATGACGGCGACACCCAGCGCGCCACCGATCTGCTGCGCGGTCGACAGAGCCCCGGACGCCATGCCCACGGTCTCCGGGGCGACCCTGCTGAGCACCGTGTTCAGCAAGGGGGTGATGAGCAATCCACCGCCGACGCTCTGCACCATCAGCGTGGGAATCACCAGCAGCGGGGTCAGCCTCGGTCCGGAGAGCAGGACGACAGCGGTGGCCAGGTAACCGATCGCGAGCACCACAGAGCCCACCTCCAGGACGCGGCGGCCGTACTTCGGCACGATCCGGCCCGCGATCATGCTGAAGACGAAGAAGGTCACCGCGGCCGGCGTGTACACAAGGCCCGAGCCGAGCGCCGACATGCCCAGCCCTTCCTGCATCGCGATGGACAGGGCGAGGTAGTAGGAGGTCAGCAGCGCGTAGACGGCGAGGACGAGGACGATGCCGAGCGAGAACGACCGCTGGGAGAAGAGGGCCAGTTTCATCAGCGGATCGCCGCCGCGCTTGTCGATCATCCGCTCCAGCGCGATGAACAGACCGAACGCGGCGGCACTCGCGACGAAGCATGCCCAGGTCCACCACGGCCAGCCCTCCTCGCGTCCCTGAATGAGTGGGAACGTGAGGAGCAGCAGCGCAGCACTCAGGACCACCACGCCCGGAACGTCCAACCTGCGGCCGCCCGCCGCACGGGACTCCGGTACGTGCTTCATGGCGAACAGGATCGTGGCGATTCCGATCGGCACGTTGACCCAGAACACCGCACGCCAGTCGGAGCCGAAAAGGTCGGCGCCGATCAGCAGACCGCCGACGAGCTGACCGCTGATGGTGGCCATGCCGATCACCATGCCCAGGACGCCGAACACCCGGTGCCTGCTCTTCTCCGAAACCACGAGCGTGATGACGACGAAGACCTGAGGCACCATCAAGGCCGCGCCCAGACCCTGAACGATGCGCGCGGCGATGAGCGTCCCGGGGTTCTGCGCCAGGGCGCAGACCACAGACGCGAGCGTGAACACGGCGGTACCCATGATGAAGACCCGCTTGCGCCCGTACAGGTCCGCGAGCCGGCCTCCGGTGATCATGAACACCGCGTAACTCAGTTGATAGCCCGCGAGGACCCACTGCAGCTGGCCGACGGAAGCCCCGAGGTCGGCCTGGATCGCAGGGCCCGCCACAACGACGATGAACGAGTCGAGGATCGCCATGAACATGCCGACCATGACAGTCGACACGGCAGGCCACGGCACCGCGGGGGCCTCCTCAGGCACCGCCGCGGTCGCGACAACTTCTTCGCTGGCATTCGTCACGAATGCATCCCTTTCTCATTAACTCCGCGCTGGACGTGACGGCCCCGACAGAACGCAGCCGAGCCCGCTGAACGCACACATCCGGATCTGTCCGGATCAGCAGAATCGTGCGCGCCAGTTGAGTGTACGCACGACCGTATGTTTACTGCAATCGATACCCCGTCTCACTGCGAGTCAGTGGGTTGCGAGACCACGCGAAGCCGCCGCCCGCCTGCGCGACTTGTCAGCGTGAACGCCTTGGGGTCCGGGCGACGGGTGGCCCTCCAGTAGGACGTACCGGTCCCGGGCCAGGACTGACGGTTCTGCCCCGTGTGGTCCAGGAACCAGCTGTCGCAGCCGCCCGCGTTCCATACGGAGCCGGCGAGCCTGCCATGCAGACGGCTGTTGAACTCGCGCTGGACGTCGGCGCGTATCTCGAGCCGGGTGGCCCGCCGCCCCCTCATCATGCGGAGGCACTCGACCACGTAGTGGAGCTGTGCCTCGATGACGAACAGGATCGACTGGGCGCCGCCGCCGGAGTTGGGACCCATCAGCATGAACATGTTCGGGAATCCCGACACGGTCGTGCCCAGGTGCGCGGTCATGCCGTCGCGCCAAGCCTCCTGGATCGTGATTCCGTCACGGCCGACGATGTCTTCCGTGGCACAGCGGTTGTCCGTGGAGAACCCGGTGCCCAGGATCACCACGTCGGCTTCGTGCAGTTTCCCGTCCGCCGACTTCACTCCGGTCTCGGTGAACTCTGCGACACCTGAGGTGATCAAGTCGACATCGGGCCGCTGCAGCGCCGGGTAGTAGTCGTTGGTGAGCAGGATGCGTTTGCACCCGATCTTGTAGTCGGGTGTCAGCTTCGCCCGCAGCTCAGGGTCCGGCACCTGTTTTGCGAGCATGCGCAGCGACGCCAGTTCGAGCACCCTGAGCAACTTCGGGTTCAGGAACGCCAGCACCGGTACCTCGTGCGTCCAGTAGGCCAGCAGCCGGTACAACTGCTGCACGAGAGGCAGCGCTTTGAACAGCTTGCGCTCGAAGTCCTTGAGCGGCCGGTCGGCTTTCGGCAGTACCCAGTGCGCGGTGCGCTGGAAGACATCGAGATGGGCCGCCGTGCCCGCGATCTCCGGGATGAACTGCGCCGCGCTGGAGCCGGTGCCGATAACCGCGACCCGCTTGCCCTTCAGGTCGACGGAGTGGTCCCACTGCGCCGAGTGGAACATCTTCCCCTTGAACCGGCCCATGCCAGGCAGGTCCGGGATGTTGGGCTGGTGCAGCGCTCCGTGGGCCAGGACCACGATGCGTGGCCTGTACTCCTGTCCCGACCGGGTTCGGACGGACCACCGGTCGCTGTCCTCGTCGAACACGTAGGAGGTCGCCTCTGTGTTGAACCTGATGTGTTGCTCAAGGTTGCGGTCTTTGACCACGCGCTTGATGTAGTCGAGAATTTCGGGCTGCGCGGCGTACATCCGGCTCCAACTGCGGTTGGGGGCGAAGGAGTACGAGTACATGACGCTCGCCACGTCGCAAGCACAGCCGGGGTAGGTGTTGTCCCGCCACGTACCTCCCACGTCGTCCGCCTTCTCGAGCAGGACGAAGTCGGAGTGCCCCGCGTCGAGCAACTTCATCGCCATGCCGAGGCCGGCGAATCCGGTTCCCACGATCAGCACGTCCGGCGTTTCAATTGCCTCTGCTTTCGCCGGTGTAGAACTCATCAGGGGCGTCTCCTTAACTACTCGATCGATGGTGCGAGAGCGGAATGTGCAGGACGCGATAAACGCCGATGGTCCTTTCGACGGTCCATCATGCGGAAAGCCCCTGAAACCGCTCTGCCCGTGCGAACAGGGTCAGTTCAGGGGCACGTCAGACCTGGTCTGGGAGTATCTGGGGGCCATCATTCGGGACAGGTGCGATGGGAGATCTGATCCCTCTTGAGTCCGAAGAACCAGAAGAAAACGACGGACGTCCTGCTCGGGACGTCCGAGCGGGCAGGTTCGTCAGCCGAACCGATCCGGCACACCAACATCCTCGTGATCGGCGGCGGGCTCGCCGGGCTCGCCGCCGCGATCCGCTTCCGCCGTGAGGGGTGGAACGACTTCCTGATCCTCGAACGGGGCGACGACGTCGGCGGAACGTGGCGCGACAACACGTATCCCGGGGCGGCGTGCGATGTGCCGTCCCACCTCTACTCGTACTCCTTCGCCCTGAACCCGAACTGGAGCCGGTCGTTCTCCCAGCAGACGGAGATTCAGGACTACATCGCCGGGGTGTCCCGCCGGTACCGCGTGCGCGACAAGCACGTGTTCGGGTGTGAGGTCCTGAGCGCCCGCTGGATCGAGGCCGCCGCCGAGTGGGAGGTCGAGACCTCGAAGGGCCTGTTCACAGCCGACATCCTGGTGGGCGCGTTCGGAGCGCTGTGCGAGCCCTCACGGCCGGACATACCCGGCATCGACACCTTCGCGGGTCACGTCTTCCACTCCGCCCGGTGGGACCACAAGACCGACCTCACCGGCAAGAAGGTCGCCGTCATCGGCACCGGCGCGTCCGGCATCCAGATCGTTCCCGCCCTCGCACCGAAGGTCGCCGAGCTCGAGGTGTACCAGCGCACCGCTCCTTGGGTACTGCCTCGCCTGGACCGCCGCTACTCAAGGATCGAACGGCTCGCGTGCAAGTACGTGCCGTTCTACCAGCGGTTCGTGCGGTCGGCCATCTACTGGGCGCACGAGGCACAGGCCATCGCTCTGACGAAGAACCCTGTCCTGATGAAGCCGGTCGGGCTGTTCTCAAGGGCGAGGCTGAGACACGCGGTGCCCGACCCGGCGCTGCGCCGACGGCTCACTCCGGACTACGGAGTCGGATGCAAGCGGATCCTGCTCTCCAACACCTACTACCCCACCTTCCGGCAGGACCACGTAAGCCTCGTCACGGAGGGCATCTCCGAGATCCGCGAGAAGTCCATCGTCACGACGGACGGCGCGATTCACGACACCGACGCCATCGTGCTGGCCACCGGGTTCCAGGTCACCGACTCGCCCACCTACCGCAGGCTCTTCGGGAAGGACGGCCGAAGCCTCGGCGACGTGTTCGACGTCGTGGGCCGGCAGTGCTACAAGGGCACCTCAATCGCGAACTTCCCCAATATGTTCCTGCTGGTCGGCCCGAACACCGGCCTCGGTCACAACTCGATGATCTTCATGATCGAGTCGCAGGTGAACTACCTCGCCGATGCCGTCGCGACGATGAAGCGACGGAGCATCCGCTCGGTCGAGGTGCGCACGGCGGCGCAGGAGAGCTTCTCGCAGATGCTGCAGAGCAAGCTGTCCCGAACCATCTGGAATGTCGGCGGCTGCTCCAGCTGGTACCTGGACAAGCACGGTGAAAACACCACGATGTGGCCTGGATTCTCGTACGAATTCCGCCGGATCACGCGCAAGTTCGACATCGACGCCTACCACGTTTCGACGCGAGGACCAGAATGACCAAGAAGTCACAGCACGCCAGTCTCGCAGGGAAAGTTGTCGTCATCACCGGTGCGGGATCGGGCATCGGCCGCGCACTCGCCTTACGTCTCGCCGCACTTGGCGCCGATCTCGCACTGTCCGACATCGACGTCGACAGCGTCCGGGCGACCGCCGGACCGTGCGAGGCCGCGGGCGCCAGGGTCAGGGTCGACGGGCTCGATGTGACCCAACGGGAGTCCGTCTTCGCGTACGCGGACGAGGTCCGCGGACACTTCGGCAAGGTCAACCAGATATACAACAATGCGGGCATCGCCTTTTACGGCGAGGTGGCGCACGAGTCGTTCAAGGACATCGAACGCGTTCTGGACGTCAATTTCTGGGGCGTGGTCAACATGACCAAGGCCTTCCTGCCCCATCTGATCGAATCCGGCGACGGCCACATCGTCAACGTCTCCAGTCTCTTCGGGCTGATCACCTATCCGGGGCAGAGCGCCTACAACGCCTCCAAGTTCGCGATCCGCGGATTCACCGAGTGCCTGCGCCAAGAAATGCTGCTCGCCAGGCACCCGGTGCACGTGACCTGCGTGCACCCCGGAGGAATCAAGACCGCGGTCGCTCGCAACGCCACGGCGTCGGAAGGCCTCGACGCGGCCAGCATCGCGCGGGTCTTCGACAAGCGGCTGGCACTGCACAGCCCCGAGATGGCGGCCGACACGATCATCGAGGGTGTCCGCAGACGCCGCGCGCGCGTCCTCGTGGGCGCGGAGGCCAAGGCCCTCGACCTGCTGGGTCGCATCGCACCCGTGGGCTCCCAGCGGTTCGGCACCTGGATGTCCCGGCTCATCAGGCTCGCCCCGCGCCCCGGGACAACCATATGAAGGCCCTACCGATGCTGCCGTTGCCGCTCGCGCGCGCGATACTGCACCCCTACTACCGCTTCACGTTCCAGCACCGAATGCCATGGTCCGTGCAGCGCGCTCTGCTGAACATCGTCGCCCGGATGCAACCGCTGCCCCCGGACACCTCCGTGGGCACCCTCCGCCTCGGCGCTCGCCCGGCCGAGCGGATCAGCGTCGGAGCCACCACTGGGACCGGGGCCGTGCTCTACCTGCACGGCGGCGGATTTACGGTGGGCTCGCCTGTCACCCACCGGTCACTTGCCGCGCACCTCGCCCGCGAGATCCGTCGTCCCGTCTACCTCTTGGACTACCGCCTGGCACCCGAGCACCCTTTCCCGGCGGCGCTGGAGGACACGGTCGCCGCGTTCGGCGCGTTGACGACCACCGAGGGCCACTCCCCCGGCTCCATCGTCCTGGCGGGTGATTCGGCAGGCGGCTGCATCGCGCTGGCCGCGGCGCAGCAGCTCACCACGGTTCGGGAGCAACGGCCCGCGGCTCTCGTCCTCATCTCACCGTGGGCGAACCCCAATCTGGTGGCTGAGCAACGTCGCGACCTCGTGGTCAACCGCGCCTGGGGCCTGGCCTGCACGGCTGCCTATCTTGGCGCCGGCGACCCTTCCGATCCGCGCTACGCCCCGCAGTTGGGTTCGCATACGGGGTTGCCGCCGACCTACCTCCATACCAACACCCGCGAGCTGCTGTACGCGCAGTGTCGCGATCTCGCCGTGTCCCTGCGGGGTGCGGGCGTCCCGCTGCGCTACGCCGAGAGCCCCGTCCTGTGGCACGCGGCCCAGGCCCAGGCGGGCCTGGTCAGGGAGGCGGCCGCGTCGCTGCGGGACATCGGCGGATTCCTGACGGAACACTGGTCGAGCCGGCAGTCGCACCCCGTCGACGACACCTCCCGCGACGGGGCCAGGCCCTCCTGACCACGCCGCACGGACGAGGTCGAGGAGAGCCTCAGGGAGAGAGTCCGCCTCCGAGCTCGAGGCGGCTCTTTCCCGGTTCGACTGCCGACAGACCGAGCTTCGACGCCCACAGCGCGGCGAGCTGCGCGGCCATGCCGGCCGCCGAGTCGGCACGCAGGCGTCGGCTCGTGGCGGGAGTGGCCACGGGACACTCAGGTTCCGCGGCACGGTCCAGCATGATCTCACCCGTCGTGGTGAACCGGCCGAACGCCGCGGTATCCACCCACCGGAGACCGTCGGCGGTGTCGCGGATCTCCAGTTGCAGCCGGCCGAAGAGGCCCACCGGCATCACTCCGCCGTCTGCGTCATCGACGATCCGGGCTCCCGTCGCGATACCGCCTTCCGCGTCAGGCAGCGCCCCCATCAGTTCCGCGACCGCACCCGGCGAACGCAGAGCCGCTGCCGGCGACGCGAAGCGAACCGCGCCGACCGCCGTGGACGGATCCGCGGTGGCCGCGGCGAGCAGGGCAACGTAGTAGTGCGCGAGCAGCCGCACCGTTGCCGCGTCGAGCAGCTCCTCGGCATGCCGGAATACGAGTTCCATCGACGATACGTCGACTGCCATGGCGCACTCGGCCACCGGCGGCCTGCCGTTCACTCGGAACGAGACCCCCTCGAAGGGCGGCCGGCGACTGTCCCTGGCGCGCCCCAGCCGCTCGACCTCGTCGCCGAGCGGCATGCCCCTCCGCGTGAGGCCCTTCGTCAACTGGGCGGCTACGCGTGCGACCAGCTCGTCGAACGGTTCGTCAGGACGATAGTCACCGATCAGCTCGTCGAACGGTTCGTCAGGACGATAGTCACCGATCAGCTCGACCGTGCCGACGCATTCGCCTGCGCGATCACTGGACGTCTCGGCTCCGTCGTCCGGCAACGTGAGGACGGTGAGGTCGCGCAGACCCGACCAGCGGGCGAGCAGCACCTCGAACCCGGCGAGCAGCACGGCGACCCGGGGTACACGGCAGCGCTGCGCCAGGCCTTCGACCTCCGCAAGCACGACCGGGTCCAGCGGGTGGCGCACGGTCGCGGCGGTGAAACGGCTTGTGGATCGCCGCGGTTGACCGGGCGACGATCGCGGTTTACCCGTTATCGGGCGGACGCATTCGACCACCTGACGATCCTTTCCATCGCGTCCCGCCCCACGGAGAGGTGGCGCGGTCGCCCCCCTACTTCGGGAGGTCGGCGGCGCCTCGTCCGGCGCCCGGGCGACGAGCCGCGTCATACTCTTCGGCCTTCTTCGTTATGTTCTCCGCCGTCTTCCTGGCGGTGGTGCTCACGAAAGGCTCCAACGTCTTCTCCAGCGCCCTGCCCGCGATACCACCCGGCAGCCGGAACTCGATGCGGAACTCCACCGAGCTGTGGGATTCGTCGACGACAGCGAAGTCGAAGCTCGTGGACGTATCCATTCCGGAGACCGACTTGTAGGCCACGTGGACGTTCTTCTCCCACTGAACCGTCTTGATGGTCGACTTCAGGGTGGACGGGCCGACCTTGGAGACGGCCTCGAAGACCGACCCGAGACCCTGGTCCAGTTCACCCACCGGCTGGTAACGCGACATTCCATGCCAGTATTCGACAACGTTTCGGTAGTCGTCGAGGTACTCGAATACGACGTCGACCGGAGCGTTGCAGGTCGCGACGAAACGGACTTCGGTCATGGCGGGATCCGTTCTGTGCTCGATCGGCTCGGACTGAGCGGAAGGGGCAGGATTCGAACCTGCGTGGGCGTGAACCCGACCGGGTTTCCCCGGACCTCGTTAGGCCGCTTCGAGTACCCTTCCAGGGTTGTGCATCTACACGATGTTCGTTGCTCGCACCACGCTCCACAAGGAGCGTGGTGATATTCCGCCGTCGAAGGCGAAGTACTCGGGCAACGGCGCCGTCGGATACCACTTCGACTTGTATTCCAGCTGGCTCTGCGCGGGATAGACATGATCGCCGTGGTCGGCGATGAGCCGAACTATTCGCGAGGCGGCACGGCTCGCGGTCGGGAGCTGATGGCTGTCATCCAGGCTGGTGAACGGCGTGAAGCCGAAGTGCAGCCAGGGCGCACCCAGTTGCCGCATATGATCGATGGCGTGGGAATTGATTGCTTCCATGACGCCCGGCGGGCTGTCCGGCAGCCGGCGACTCAGGTCATGCAGCCACCCCGGACGTGATCCGTAGGCGGGGGCGTAGGAGACATACGCGATCGCGGTGCCGTCGATCTTCCCGACGAACAGCTTCCGCAGCGGCTGCCACTGTCCACCGATCTCGCCTATCAGGAACGTCAGTTCCTTGGTGTGCTTTCCTTTTTCACGAAGCCACCGTGCATCGATCGTCTCGATGTCGTCAGCGCACTTGTCGGCATCCACCTCTGAGATTTCGAGACCTGCTCGCATGGCGCGGGAGATCTTGTTCCGCAGGCTCACGAATCGTTTTCCTCGAAGGCTGAAGTTCTCGAGGTCCACGGCGTAGGACGCTCCGACCTGGTTGACGGTGAGGCCCAGCTCCGCACACAACTCCGCGTCTGCACGTTGTAGTTGTACACCCACAATCCTGCGCCCACTCCGGTGCGCGTGTTCGAGGAATTTCGACTGCAGCTCTTCCCTGCTCGCGGTGTCGGTGAACGGACCCCCGAACTGAATCCACCGGCGGCCGTGCGGCCTATAGCAGATGAAACCCTCGATGCCGGGGCAAGTGAAGTACTCATTACCACGGTTGAGGGCAAGGAACGCGCTCGGGTTGTCCGCGTACCGCTCAAGAGCGGAAACCATCGAGGCGTGACCCTCCGGCTGGAGGGCGTCGGGCACCTTCATGCTCTGTCCCCACGTTCGGCGATTCGTTGGAACAGACACTAGCGATCCCGTCTGACGCCCCGCCGACCTCACGGACCGAAGGATGTCAGGGAGGATTCAGAGCCGTTGTCAATACTGCGATCGCGGCTCACTGACGCGGGCGGCTCACCACCGGCGAGCTGTCATCGGAAACTGGATTGCGGGGTCACTTTGCCAGCGAACGTCGAAGCCCATCGAATACCTTCACTGAGCAGCTACGTGCGCGGAAAGGACGTGGAGAGCGGCCAGTGGGTGTACGTACTGTCCACGCGTGCGGTCCTGGACGATTCGTTCGCGAGTCTCAGCCTCAAGCGAAAGCTGGAGGCCGGCCGGCTCTCGCCCGACGAGGCTCCGGCGGGAGTGATCGTCGGCCGGGTCGCGGTCGCCGAGAAGGAGACAACAGAGGACGCGCTGGCCGCCGCTGCCGAGGCGACCGCAATCTGGCGTTCGGTACCGCTCTCGACCCGGTTCGACGGCTGGATGGAGCTGCTGCGCGGCGTCATCGCGGAGCACGGGGACGAACTCGTCCGACTCCTGACCCTGGAGGGTCACCCGCTGGAGCTGGCGAAGTGGGAGATCTCCGGGATGCACGAACTGGCCCGGAAGGAGACCGCGGACTACCTGCGCGGCCAGCTGTGGCAGGAGTTCTCCATCGACGGCCGCCGCAACATCGTTCGGCGGCAGGCCGACGGCGTGGTGTGCATCACCCCGCCCGCGAACGCCCCTCTGGTCAGCGCACTCCTGGGCACCATGTGCATCCCCGGGGGCAACGCCGCCGTCGTGCGGGCGCCCCGTACCGCGCCCTTCGGCGTCACCTACGCGCTGCGCCACCTGATCGCTCCGATCCTGGACGAACTCGGCGCTCCGCCGGGCCTTCTCAACATCGTGTGCGGCCACCCCGGCCCGATGCTGGATGCGTGGATCAACAGCCCGCACGTCGACGACATCATGTTCTTCGGTGACGTCCCGAGCGGCCTCAAGTTCGAGCGCAGGTGTGTCGAGGCCGGTAAGAAGCCGATCCTCGAACTGGCCGGCAACGACGTTGTCCTGGTCTGGAAGGACGCCGACCTCGACCGGGCCGCCGACGCGCTCGTAGAGAGCTTCTACGGTTCCGGACAGCTGTGCATGATCCCGAACCAGGCGCTCGTCCACCCGGCGGTGGCGGACGACCTGATCGCCCGGGTCGTGGAGAAGGCGCAGGCGCTGCGTCCCGGCTACCCGGACGAGGAGGGCGTGCTGCTCTCTCCGGTCCTCCGTCACGACAAGTTCAACGACTTCCTGTCCGATGCCGTCGACCGCGGCGCGACCGTCGTCACCGGCGGCCACGGGATACAGATCGATGGGACCCGGGAGAGCTCCGGATTCTTCCTCGAACCCACCGTCATCAGGGTCGACGGCCTGCGGGACGCGCGCGAGCTGGATGTGGTCAAGCACGAGACCTTCTTCCCGCTGCTGCCGATCGTCGTGCCCGAGCGGACCGACGACGAGACCCTGTTCGACAGCTTCGTCCAGTTCGTCAACTCGAATCTGTACGGGCTGCGGAACTCGCTGTGGGCGCAGGACGAGTCGCTGATCGACAGGTTTGTCTCGGAGACGGTCAAGGGCGGACTGCTGAAGGTCAACGACTCGCACATCGCGTTCACCGCTCCGCTGCCCTCGCACGGCGGTACCGGTCTGACGGGCGGTGCCTTCGGCGAAGCCAACTACCCCGTGCTGCGAACCACGCACCTTCAGGGGGTTTCCATCGTCATGAACGGTTCCTCGCGACCCTCGGAGAAGGAAGAGAGCGATGCGAACTCTTGATGAAGCACGTGAGGTCTGCGAGACCTACCTGCCAGGACTCCTGGCCAAGCTGTCCGACATCCCCCTGACCGAACTCGAACAGCCCGGCAACAACGCCCTGGAGCTGTTCAAGGCAAGCGGCGGCCCAGCCCTGGTCATACCGAAGAGCTACTCGGGCTCCGGCGCCACCCCGCTGGAGGCGATCCAGGTCACCCGCGCCATCGGAGCCACCGCGCCGTCCCTGGCCGTGGCGTCGACGATGCATCACTTCTCGGTGGCGACCGTTTTCACGCTCGCCGAGAGCCTGCGATCCAGCGGCCTCGAATGGGCGCTGCTCGAGGGCATCGCCACGCAGAACCTGCTGGTGTCCTCCGGATTCGCCGAGGGGAACCCCGGGCAGGGAATCCTGTCGCCCACGGTCGGCGGCGTACGCAAGGACGGCGGCATCGTCGTCAACGGATCCAAGCGTCCCTGCAGCATGTCGCGCTCCATGGACCTGCTGTCGGCCAGCCTCTCGGTGCCCAGGGAGGGCGGCGGATCCGAGACCCTGTTGATGCTCCTGCCGGCGCAAACGCCAGGTGTGTCCGTGCATCCGTTCTGGGGCAGCAACGTGCTGGCCGGGGCCGAGAGCGACGAGGTCCGGCTGACCGACGTCTTCGTCGACGACATGCTGTTCGTTCCCACCGACGTCGGTCAGCAGGGCGAACTCGACGAGTTGCAGACCATCGGGTTCATGTGGTTCGAGATGCTGATCACGTCCTGCTACCTGGGCATGGCCAGCGCTCTGGTGGAGCGGGCCTTCGCGAGCAAGAAGCTCGGCGCGGAGCGGGTGGCGGACCTGGGGGTGCGCCTGGAGACGGCGGCGCAGCTTCTTGAGGGAATCGCCCGGCAGCTGACCGCGAAGGAAGGCGACAACGCCGCCCTCACCAAGGCCATGATCGCTCGATACGGCGCGCAGGAGGCGATCGTCGACGCAGCCGGGAAGGCGGTCGAGGCGCTGGGCGGCATGGCCTTCATAAAGTCGCCAGAGGTGGCGTATCTGATCGCGGCCTGCCAGTGCGTCGCATTCCATCCGCCCTCCCGGTCGAGCACCAGCGGAGCGCTGGCCGCGAACTTCGCCGGCGACGTACTTCGGTTCGAGTGAGGACCAGCATGCAGAAGGACCTAATGACAGACAGCGAGCGGGTGGCGGCGGTCTATCGGCGCACCATGAGCTCGGGCCGGGCCCGCCTGGCCGAAGTCCTCGGTGGCCAGATGGAGGTCGAATCGTCGGGGGCGTGGATCACCACGAGCCAGGGCGAGAAGTACCTCAACGTCGGTGGGTACGGGGTCTTCATCACAGGCGCCCGCCATCCCACCGTGGTGCGCGAGGTCGAGCGGCAGTTGCGGTCGCATCCGATCGGCACGCGGATCTTCCTCGAGCCGGTGGCCGCCAGGGCGGCCGAACTCCTGACATCCGTAACTCCCCCGGGCCTTGAGCGCGTGCACTTCTCCGGCTCCGGGACGGAAGCCGTCGAAGCGGCGATCAAGATCGCCCGTCTCAACGGGCGGCGCCGTCTTGTGTCGATGACCGGCGGCTATCACGGCAAGACGCTGGGCGCGCTCTCCGTGACCGCCAGGAGCACCTTCCAGGCACCGTTCCGGCCGCTGCTGCCGGACGTCACCCACGTACCGTTCGGCGACGTCGACGCGCTGGCGGCGACACTCCGCCAGCACCCGGGCGAGGCGTGCGTGATTGTCGAGCCGGTGCAGGGCGAGGGCGGAGTGGTGATCCCGCCACCCGGCTATCTCCGCGCAGTGCGGGCGGTGTGCTCGGAGTACGGCGCGCTGCTCGTCGTCGACGAGGTGCAGACGGGCCTCGGCCGGCTCGGCGCGTGGTGGGGATGCGACGCCGAGGGCGTCAGCCCCGACATCCTGCTCTCCGGCAAGGCGCTCGGCGGTGCCGTGATGCCGGTCGCCGCGACCATCGCCACCTCCGAGGTCTTCACGGTCCTGGACCGCGACCCGATCCTGCACACGTCGACGTTCTCGGCGGCCCCGATCGCCATGGCGGCGGTCTGCGGCGCGATGCTGGCCATCCAGGAGGACGATCTGATCGAGCGCGCCGCCGCCCTCGGTGCCCGGCTGACGCCGGAGTTGGAGCGGATCGTCGCCGCTCATCTGCCCCACCACCCGTACGAGGTGCGTGGAGCCGGGCTGCTCATCGGAATCGAATTCGCCGATCCCGCGATGGCGGCGGATCTGTTCATGGCGCTCGTCACGCACAACGTCGTCGCGAATCTCTCGCTCAACTCGGACCACGTGGTCCGGCTCACTCCGCCCGCCACGATGACCGAATCCGATGTGGCGTTTCTTTTCGACCGGTTCGAGCAGGCGGTCACGTTGGTCGCCGAGCGGAACCCCGAGTACGAGGTGCTTACAGATGCGTAGCCTGGAATTGAAGTTGCGGTCCTTCGACGCCGACGCGGACTTCGCGTACGGACGGATCGCCAAGTTCGAGAACTACCCGGAATTCGTGGACGAGGTCCGCTCGGTAGTGGTGCACGAGAACAACGGCGAACCGCTCGTCAGCGAGTGGGACATCTTCTTCCGCAACGGTCCGTTGCGCTGGTCCGAGGTTGACTACTTCCAGCCCGAACTGCGCAAGATCGTATTCGAGCAGACCAGCGGCGACTTCGATGTGTTCCGCGGTTCATGGCGAGTGGAACCCATTGCCGGCGGCTGCGAGGTGACCTTCGAGGCGACCTTCGACTTCGGGATACCGAGCCTGGCCGGAGTGCTGGAGCCGATCGCGACCAAGGTCCTCAAGGAAGCGATCGCCACCATCGTGTACCGGCTGCTCGGGGAGGCGCACGTCGTCGGCGACCCCGCGACCGCCATGGCGGTGACCGCGCGACTCGGCGCCAAGCGCGAGCCCGACACAGCCCTCTCGGCGTAGGCGGGGGGACGACGATGGATCATCTGAACCGCTTCGAGAGCAGGGTGACGTTCCGGCTGCTGCGGTTGGAATACGGTGTCGCGCTCGTCGTGTGCTCGGCGCTTGCCCTGTGGCACATCTCCGAGGTGCGCTGGTGGCCCGCGGTGGTGCTCTTCGTCTATATCGACCTGATCGGCTACATCCCCGGTGCGATCGCGTTCCGACGTTCCAGGGACGGCCGGATATCCAAGGTCTACTACGTCCTCTACAACACGATGCACAGCTTCGCCACGCACGCAGTCGTCCTGGGCGTCTGGGCTGCGGTCGCCGGCTTCGAATGGGCCTTTCTCGCCGTGCCCATCCATCTGTGCGGTGACCGCGCGCTCTTCGGCAATTTCCTGAAGTCCTTCAGGGTTCGGTTCGAGCCGGTGGCGGTCCCCGCGTTCGTGGAGTTCGAAACACGAGTCGTCGTACAGGACAGCGCAGAACATCCGATGCCCGAGCGCGTCTGAGGTGAGGAATTCATGTCCGAGAGCAGTGAACGCCCGATCATCATCGGCGCGGGTCCCGGCGGCCTCGCGGTGGCTTGGACGCTGAAGGAAGCGGGTCTTAACCCCCTGCTTCTGGACCGGGAGAAGATCGCTTGCTCCAGCTGGCATTCGTACTACCCGTCGCTGCGGATGAACTCGTGGCGCCGGCTGAGTTCGCTGCCTGGTATGCGGCTTTCCTCGGAGTACGGCCCGTGGCCGATGCGGAACGACTTCCTCACCTACATGAAGAAGTACATCGAGGTCCTCGACCCCGACCTGCGCGGCGAGACCGAGGTCCATCGCGTCGACCGGGAGTCCGGCCGTTGGGTGGTGCGGACGTCGTCCGGGGATCTGCGGGCGAAGAACGTCGTCGTCGCAACCGGCCTGCACCGCAAGCCCTTCGTGCCGGACTGGCCCGGACTCGACGAGTTCGAGGGCGAGTTCCTGCACGCCCGGTCGTACAGCGTGCCGGACCCGTTCGTCGGCAAGGACGTCCTGGTGGTCGGCTGCGGACCGACCGGCATTGACATCGCCGTTGCAGTGGCGAACGCCGGCGCGTCCCGCGTCCGCATGTCGATACGCAACATGCCGGTTCTGTTCAAACTCAGTCCGAGCACCTCACTGCTGTGCCAGGCCATCAAGCACGGTCCGCTGCCGCACTGGCTGGTCAACCGGGCCAGTCTGCTGATGCACAAAATGCAGTGGGGCGACCTCTCGCAGTACGGGCTGGCCGCGCCGAAGGAGGGCACGATGGCCGGCACAGCCCGCATCGGGCACTCCTACGGCGCCATCGACCGCGGCCTGATTCCTGCCGTACGTGAAGGATCGATCGAAGTCGTCCCGGGCGTCACAGGGTTCGACAAGAAGGCCGTGCTGCTCGAAGGCGGCACGAACATCAAGCCGGACGTCGTCATCGCCTCCACCGGACAACGGCCCGACATGGAGCGCTTCCTGGGACACCTCAACGTCCTGGCGCAGCCCGGCGGACGCCCGCTCGTCCACGGCGGCAAGACCGCACCGCACGCGCCCGGCCTGTACTTCCAGGGCTACCGGCTGCCGCCCGGCCAGCTGCCCGACATGGCGGTCGACGCTCGGGCGATCGCCCGAGCGATCACCGAGACCCGTCGGTTCGGTCTCGCCGGCGCACTGCGGAGGCGGTGATGAACGGCTACGGGGCTCCCTGGGCAACCAGCGGGTACACGGCCACGCGTCCTCGTCTGCACGGCACCCACCGCTGCGATGTCGTCGTCATCGGTGCCGGCCTGACCGGCCTGTCCACCGCGGTCGAGCTGCTCGAACTCGATCCGGACCTTCGGGTGATCATGGTGGAGGCGGATCACGTGGCAGCCGGCGCGAGCGGCCGGGGCACAGGAATGCTCGGGCCCAGGGTCGGCCCCCCGCTGACCGTCGCCCGCCGACGGTACGGCGACAGCGCGGCACGCGCCTCCTATCTCTGGTCGGTCTCCGCGGTCCAGCATGTCCTCGATCTCGTACGCCGCCATCAGATCTCCTGCGATCTGCTTCCCGGGACCCAGCTCGTTGTCGCCTCCGACGAGGAAGCCGCTGAGGACCAGCGGCGGGAGGCCGACGCCGCCAGGGTCCTCGGACTGCCCGTCTCACTGGTCGAGCAGGACGCGCTGCCCGCCGTCGCGGCCCGATACGCCAGTGGGCTGCGGTACGCCTCTGCCGCGACCCTGGATCCGGCCGCGCTCACCGAGCAGCTGGCCCGGATCGGTGAGCAGCGCGGCCTCACCATCTACGAACGCAGCCAGGTGCGCGGCATCCGGCGGGGACTGCTCACCAGAGTCGTCACCGACGACGGTGAGATCGTCGCGGATCACGTCGTCGTGGCCGTCAACGCGTTCGGCGCCGCCCTGGGAGCGCCGACAGGCGTGGTCGGTCTGCGCGTACAGGCGGGAGTGACACAGAAACTCTCCGACGAGACGGTCGCAGCGCTGGACGGATTGCGCACGGAGCCCCTGATCGGGCACGGCGAGCTGTCGCCATCCTTCCGGCTCATCCCCGACGGGCGGATCGTGGTCGGTGGCGGGGCAGTTGAGCGCGGCCCTTTCGGTTCGATCGCCCCCGCTCCCGGAAGGCTCGAGGCGGCAGTGCGGGCACTTTCCCCCACGCTGGCCGACGTGGAGATCGAATCGTCCTGGGCCGGGCCCATCGCGGTGACACGCGACGGTCTTCCGGTCGTCGGTCACCATCCCGAGGACCCATGGCTGCACCACGCCGGCGGGTGCAACGGCCACGGGCTCGCCGTCTCGATCTACAACGGCGCCCATCTGGCGCGCTGGATCGTCGACGGTGACGAGGACGACCCGTCGGTCGCCCTGCCCTGGGTACGGCCGAAAGCACCGTGGGTGCCGCGCGGACGCCTCATGGACCGGGCGCTCGACCGCTACCTGGCGCATCTGACGGCCGCGGCCGGTCAGCCGTACGCACCCGTCCACGGCCGGGACGCCGAGCCGACCGGGCGGGGCACCCACGTATGACGGACGGAGAAACCACCATGAGCAACGCCGGACGCGACAACGCAGACGCCAACGAGCGGTTGATGACGTCGGCGTCGATCAGCAACGTGTCGATCGCGGAATCAATGGACCGTATGCCGCCCGGACCGTCGGACACGGTGCTGTGGCAGACGATCCGCTTCCGGCGAGGGCGCCAGCACTATCTGCCCGAGATGCACGACCGCTACGGGGACATCGTCACCCTGCGGGTCGTGCCGGGCGGGCCGTTCGTGATCCTGCGCAACCCCGAGCACATCAAGGAGGTCTTCCGGGGCGCGCCGGAGACCTTCCACGCGGGAGAGGGGAACTCCCTCCTGGTGCCGATAGTCGGCCGCCATTCGGTCCTGACCCTCGACGCCCCCGAGCACAAGCCCGCCCGCAAGCGCATGATGCCGCCGTTCCATCACGAGCGCCTGGCCGCACTGACCTCGACGATGAGGGAGATCGCCGAACAGGAGGCGCGCAGCTGGCCGATCGGCACGCCCGTCAGGCTCTTGGACAGGGCCTACGCGCTCACGCTCGACATCATGGTCCGGGTCGTGTTCGGCGTCGACGACCTGCAGCGCGCCGCCCAACTCAGCCGCGCGCTGCGCCAGGTGTCCGACATCGGCCTGTCGGACATCCTGGTGTGGATCCGGCCCGAACTCGGAAAGGTCTGGCCCTGGCGCAACGTCGTGCGCAATCTCGAACACGCCGACGAGCTGATCTACGCCGAGATCGCCAGGCGGCGGAAGGACCCCGAGCGTTCCCGTCGCACGGACGTCCTGTCGATGCTGCTGGAGGACGAGCCCAACGACGAGGTTGTGCGCGACGAGGTGATGACACTTCTCGTGGCGGGGCACGAGACGACAGCGGTGGCGCTCGCCTGGCTCTTCGAGCGGCTGCTGCGCCATCCCGATGTCCTGGCGCGGGTCCGCGAGGGCATCGACCAGCCGAAGGACGCGTACCGGACCGCCGTCTTCAAGGAGGCGCTGCGGGTCCGCCCGGTGATCCACAACGTCGCACGGCGCCTCACCGAACCGATCGAGCTCGGCGGCTACCGGCTGCCGGCCGGAGTCGCGGTGCTGCCGTCCGTGGGAGCCGTGCAGTCCGATCCGCGGCTGTGGGGCGCCGACGCGGGGGAGTTCCGCCCGGAGAGGTGGCTGGAGGGCACCCCTCCGCAGAACGCGTGGATCCCGTTCGGAGGTGGTGTACGCCGTTGCCTGGGCGCCATGTTCGCCCAGGTCGAGGTGGAAACGGTGTTGGCGGGGGTGCTGCGCGCCGTGGAGCTCAAGGCCGTCGACCCCGGTGACGAGGGCAGCGCCATGAACCACATCACCATGATCCCGAAGCGGGGTGCGCGCGTCAGCGTCGTGCGCAGGCTCGGTTCGTAGGCCTTGCCCCGATCGACAACACATCACGAGAGGTAGGAACATGACACAACGTCTGCGTGTCGCCGCGGTGGTCAATCCGGCGGCAGGTAGCGACGGGGATCGCCTGGTGGCCGCCTTGGAGGCGGTCGGCACCGCCGAGGTGCGGACCGTCAGGACCACGACCCCCGGCGATGCCGCCGACATCGCGTACAAGCTTGCCGCCGATGCCGAACCCCCGGATCTCATCGTCGGCGTAGGGGGCGACGGCACGATCTTCGAGGTGGCCACCGGCCTGTACCGCGCCGGCGACTCGGGCGCCCCCTCGGTGCCACCCCTCCTTGTCGCCCCGGGCGGCACCGGGAACTCCGTCTATCGCGGTCTGTGGAACGACGAACCGTGGGAGGCAGTGGCCGAACGTGCGCTGCGCGGCAACGCGACCGCCCGGACGATCGACCTCGCCAGAATTGAGCAGAACAACCACATCGTGGTCCTCGGCTCCGGCAGCGGGCTGTTCGCCGCGACTCTGCTGGCCGCCAGGAACCGGCCCGAGAAGGGGCGAGAGCTACTGATGGCGGCCGCGTTGGCCGCGATGGAGACGCATGAGCCCTACCCGGGGCGCATTTCCATCGACGGGGAGGTGCTCCATGAGGGCGGCATCGTCGAGACGATCGTGGGCGGATTCCGTTACCGGGGAGGGCTCTTGAACCTGGTGCCGGAGTCGATGGTCGACGACCGCCTGCTGGACATCACGGTCGTGACCTCGGCCGTGGACATGAATGCCTTCGCACAGGCCGCCGTCCAGGGCAACGTCTACGAGGTCCCCGGCATCCGATGGGGGCGGGGCGAGCGGATCACCGTCGAGCGTGTCGACGGGCAGCCGGTGTTGTTCGAACATGACGGAGAGGTCATGCCACAGACCACATCGTCGTACGACATCCGTGTCGTCCCGGCTGCGCTGACCGTGCTGACCGCGGCCGACGCGCCGCCGTGGTTCAAGGAGGGGTGATCCCATGGTCGGTGTCAGTCCTCTACGGCCGACGGAGTCGGCGTTGAACGACGCGTCCTGCCGTGCGTATTTCCGCAAGCTGACGGCCGGTGTCGCCATCGTGACCGCGTGCGGTGCCTCAGGGTGGTCGGGCACGACCGTGAGCACCCTGACGAGCGTGTCGATGGCTCCGCCCATCGTCCTGTGCTGCGTCTCCGGCGGCTCGCGGACGGTGGCCGCGATCCGGCACGCCGGGTGCTTCGCCGTCCATCTGCTGGCTGACGATCAGTCGTACCTGGCGAACAGGTTCAGCCGGCCGCCCAGCGACGGCTCACGATTCGAGGATCTGGGACACGAGGTCCGGCTGATCCGCGGAGCCCCGGCAATCGCCGGAACGCTGGCGGTCGGGTGGTGCGACCTCCACTCCCTCGAAGAGGTCGGCGACCATGTCGTCGTCTACGGACGGCTGACCGCCGTACAGGTCGGTGGCGGGCATCCGCTGCTCTGGCACGAGCGCTCCTACCGCGAGCTCCAGGAACAGACCGACCTCCTGGTCCGCACGGCGTAAGCCACCTCAACTCCACTGCTGGACAAGGGAATTCGACCATGACGTCCATGGCACCCGTCGACACTTCGACCGGTCCGCCCGGTGATGCGTTCGCAAGTCTGTCCACCAGGCTCGCCGCATGGGCATGCACGGTGACCTACGAGGACATCCCCGCGCACACATTGGCAGCGGCGCGCAGTCAGCTCATCTCGAACCTCGCGGCCGTCCGCGGCTCGTTGAACCACCCGGTCGGCAGGAAGATCATCGACGCGTTCGGTCCCCCGGTCCAGTCCGACGCCGGGCAGTCCGCGTATGTCCTCGCGGCGTTGGCGACGGCGCTCGACTTCGACGAGGTGGCCTACTCCGGGCATGTGTCCGCCGGGGCGGTGAACGTCGCGATCGCCGAGGCAGCACGCAACGGGCTCGACGGAAAGTCACTGCTGACCACGATCGTCGCCGCCAACGAGTGTGCGGCGCGTATCTCCGCCGCCACCATTCTCAGCCCCTTCTTCCGCGGCCAGACGAACACGCACTGCCACCTTGCGAGCGCGGCGGCGGCTCGCCTGCACGCACGGCGCGCGTCCCTGCCGGAGTGGACGGCAGGGCTGGGCCTGGCGCTCGGAATCCTGGCCGTTCCCCTCCACCACGGCGTCATGACCAGTGATGTCAAGGCGCTCAGCGCCGCGGCGCCGGTCCGCCTGGCACTCGACGCGTGCGATGCGGCGGCGCACGGGCTGGCCGGGCCGGACACGATCCTCGAACACCCCGAGGGGTTGCTGGCGTACCTGTCGGCGGTGCCCCTGCCGGATGCGGTGACCAGCGGACTTGGGCATCGATGGCACACCGACACGCTGACCTACAAGCGTTTCCCGGGCAGTGCCTACCTGCACGCGGCCTTCGACTGCGCCGAGCGCCTCCATCGGCAGCTCGGAGCGGTTGACGCATCGCGTGTCCGGCGCATCGTCGTCCACGGATCGTTGCTGACATGGCAGATGGAGCAGAAGGTTGCCTCAGCCCTCGACGGCCCCCGCACCAGTGTCTCAGCCGCGTCCCTGTCCGTCGGGTACGGCATCGCGACACTGCTCTTGACCGGAGCCTTCGGAGTGGAGGACCTCACCGCCGCGGCCATCGACGACGAGGCTCGCTGGTCCCTGACGGAAAAGATGGAGGTCGAGCACGACATGCGGCTGTCGGAACGAATGGCGCAGGCGACGTCCCCGCTGGGTGCGGCCTTGCGCCAGGCCGGCGACCGTGCGATGAACTGGCCGGAATTGGTGGCTTGGGGCGGTGATGACGTGCAGCGCATCCTGGCCGGACTGGGCACGCCGGAGGAAACGTTCGAGAACGCGACGATGGCCATCGGCGCCCGAGTCCGGCTCGAACTGGTCGATGGCACCACCGTGACCGAGGAGTGTGACGCGTTCATCGGATCGGCCGGCGCGGCAACGCGCCGGGATCACCGCGCCATCGTGGGCCAGAAGTTCCGCGCCGT
Organism: Streptomyces sp. NPDC058470; assembly: GCF_042721055.1. Classification (NCBI taxonomy): domain Bacteria; kingdom Bacillati; phylum Actinomycetota; class Actinomycetes; order Kitasatosporales; family Streptomycetaceae; genus Streptomyces; species Streptomyces sp. NPDC058470. The sequence goes on along the minus strand of NZ_JBHXMF010000003.1, from coordinate 176,256 downwards.
CGGAGGTGCGGAAGACGTGCTGTCCGAGCTTGAGGGCATCGAACTTCTCGATCCGTCCCGGACAGCTCAGGCACTGCGCCGTGCCCTTCACGTTGACCGGGACTGACCTCGGCCCACGGACTGTCGGCGGGACGGGGATTGCCTGTGGGCCCATCGCGTGTCCGCGGGCACCACAGGCCGGCTAGGTCCTGTCGTCCCTGTCGTCACATTCCCGTCGTCGCCCGCGAGGCAGACGGGAATGTCACGACAGGACCTAGCAGTCCTGTCGTCGATCTACCTGAGCTATGAGTGGTCCGAGCTTGACGCGCGTCGATATGGAGAGCTTCCGGAAGATGTTGCGCAGGTGGAAGTTGACTGTGTGAGGCGAGAGGCCGAGCCTTTTCGCCACCTGCTGATTCGTCATGCCCCGGCTCACGAATCGCGCGATCTCGGTCTCGCGATGGCTCAGTGATGAGATCGGGCTCCCTTCTTGGGGCGTGACGGTAGCGGCTTCCGCCTCGGGCGCTTTCGCGTGATCGTGTCGCGCGACCGGTGGCGGCGCGGGGTGGCCGGGATCGCTCGGCTGCGGGACAGGCGGCTGGGAAGGACTGTCGAGGTGAGACAGCGCATGCGCCTTGGAAGGGCTGCGCGGCGATGTGGCACCGAGTTGCTGATACGCACCGAAGTCCAGGATCGACGACAACTCCGGCCTCCCACCCGCCAGTGCGGTCCGCGCGCTGTCCGCGGCGATTCCCAGCAGAGTGAAACCGGGGTTGTTGTTCGCCAGCCTCTCGATCGCCCGGAAGCAGCGTTCGGCGAGGGCGGTGTCCCCGGCCCGCTGCGCGACGGTGACCAGCCACGCCGGTCGCGACGGATCCTCGATCAAGCATGCCGAGTCGGTACTGAGAAGCTGCCAATTCACCCGGATCAGATCGGCGGCCGCACGCGGCCCCTCCCGGGCGGCAACAAGAGCGATTTCTGCGAAAGCGGCTCGTGCGATGGAATCAGGCAGAGCGTAATGGCTGGTTTTCGCGTGGAACGACTCCAGCAACTCGGCAGCCCGGTCCGCCTCGCCGAGTGCCAGGTGAGCGGTCGCCGCAACCGAGAGAGCGAGCTTGACACCGATGGCCGAGGCGGTTTCCTCGCTGATGCGTACGGCTGTTGCGGCGGACTCCGTCGCTCTCTCGAACTGTCCGGCCTGCAAGTGGAGCACCGCGCGCAGCGCTTCGGGCAGTGACCCGAACACAAGAAGGCCGCTGCCTTCGATGAGGCAGTCCAGGTCACGAATGACTCGGTTCGCCTGGAGAGAGATGTGCATGTCGCTGAGTTTCTTGGCGAGCAGCAGGCCGGCGTAAACGCGCCATATAGGGGGCACGTCGTGGGAGTGCTCGACGGCGGACCGACTCAGCCACAGCCCTCGCATCAGGCTTCCGGAATGCCAGTGTTCATCCGACTCGACGCACAGGGAGACCACCTTGAGCGAATCTGCCGTGTCGGACTCTTCGCCTGTTTCGGCCACCCGCCGCTCGGAGTCCTTGCCGATCATGGACGTCACCAGCAGCCGGAACGCGATCACATCACGGTAGACCGGCTCCGAAGTGTCCAGCTCTTCAAGGGCCTTGTCGACCGAGGACAGCGCGGCTCCGATCTCGCCCCGGACGAAAGACAGCCGTGCTCCGTCGAGCGTCCGAAGGATCTCTGGATGCAGCACCGTTGAATGGTAGGAATTGATGAGGTAGAGAATGTCACTCACGGACGATGGGTTGGAGGCATCGAAACTGAGTGATTCAACTATCTTCGGGCTCTCGCCGCTCCTCGGCTTTTCCATCAGTCTCCCCCGTTCGAGCATTTCAAGGTTGAGCTTGGGCACCGCCAGTCCGCCGATATCCATTCATCACGGGCCTCTCGCGGCCAACAGGTCCCTCGGGGACGTCCATCCCGTCGGGCGCCTCACGGCTCTTCAGGCGAGAGTGGCACCCAAATCCGCAGCTCATTAGGGAATCTCCACCGTGGAATCAGCTGTCAGACCCGCCCCGTACACGATTCAACACCGGCCCCTCTGCCCAGTTCATTGAAACTTCTACCGTCGAGACGGTCGTCAGTGTGACGATCCCTTGCACGCCCGACTGATCGTCCCCGTTACTCACGTTGCCCGTGCAACACTAAATCGCTCAGTCGTACTGCGGCTAGGCCTACCGGCGAGTCACTCGGATCTTCATATCGTTGCCTGATGTGCACTAATGGCCAATTTTCGATCCCTCGGCGGCGAGTGGACACTCCCCGTAGGCGCCTGACTCACCGTCGTCTTCCTCCGCCCGACCGGACCGGACGCCTGCCCGGACTGGAAGGACACCGGTCAGTCAGGCAGGCGGGAGGGGCAGCAGGGAGACGGTGAATCTCTTCGAGGTGTACAGCCTCACGGGGAGTGACCTCGCGCTGCGGCCGAGCTGGCCGAGTGCGACCGCCAAGCAGTCGCAGAGAATGCATCAGCTGCAGCCGGTGAGCGTCCGGTCGACGGGCAGCATGGGACCGGGCCGACCGATGAACATCTCTCCGCAGTCGAGGTGTTGGTGCTCAGTTCGCACGTACGGATACGCGCGGGCGGAGCCCATGGCCGCATCCCTGCAGCGGGCGCCGCGCGGTCGCGGGATCAAGGCCCGGCAAGCTCACGTTTGAGGATCTTCCCCGTGGCAGTCATCGGGAGGCGATCGCGGAACTCGACGAGACGGGGGTATTTGTAACCGGCCATGTTCCGCCTGCACCATGCCACGAGCTCGTCCTCGGTCGTCGTCGCTTCCGGCTTGCGGATGACGTACGCCTTCACTTCCTCGCCGTGACGGTCATCCGGGACGCCCACGACGGCGGCAAGGCTGATGTCGGGGTGGGTGAGCAGTACTTCTTCGACTTCTCGGGGGTAGACGTTGAAGCCGCCCCGGATGATCAGGTCCTTGATGCGGTCGACGACGTAGAGGTAGCCGTCGGCGTCGCGCGTGCCGATGTCGCCCGTGTGGAACCAGCCGTCCTCGTCGATCGCTTCCGCAGTCGCGTCCGGCAGGCCGAGGTAGCCCTTCATCACATTGTGTCCGCGCAGGCAGATCTCGCCGGGCTCGTCCGTGTCGCATTCCGTACCGTCGCCCCGGGCGATCTTCACCTCGACGCCCCACACAGGGAGCCCGATGGAGCCCGGTCGGCGCAGCCGGTCCAACCGGTTGAAGGTGGCGATCGGGCTGGTCTCGGAAAGTCCGTATCCTTCAAGGATCGGCACGTTGAAGCGCTCCTCGAAGCCCTTCAGTACTTCGGCCGGCAGGGCCGAGCCCCCGCACACGCTGATCCGCAGGTTGCGGGCGATCCCCGCCAGGTCGTGACGGTCCGCGGCCTCGTAGGTGAGCAGCGACCAGTACATGGTCGGTACCCCGGCGAAGAACGTGACGCGCTCCCGTTCCATCGCCTCCAGGACGGCTCCCGCGTGGAAGCGCGGGAGCAGGACGATGGTCGCCCCACTCGCGAAGGCCGCGTTGAGTTGTACCGTCTGGCCGAAGGAATGGAACAACGGGAGCGTCAGCAGGTGGACATCGCTGCTGTCCATGCCGAACTGACGGTTCGCCAGCAGCGCGTTCTGCACCATGTTGCTGTGCGTCAGCTCAGCGCCCTTGGGGCGGCCCGTGGTTCCGCTGGTGTAGAGCACGACCGCGGTGTCGGCCTCGCTGGTCGGGACGGTCTCGAAGACGGTCGGCCGACCGTGTGTGAACTCCGCGAGCGTCGTCACTTCTTTGAGCGGTGCGCCGGCTGCGGGGTCCGCCGTGATGACGACGAAATGCTCGCAGCCGGGTACGGACTCGAAGGCCGCCAGGCCCGCCTTTGCTATCGGAAGCTCGTCCGTGCCCTCGAAGCAGAAGTAGGCCTTGGCGGCCGAATCCTCCAGGTGGTAGGCGATTTCGCGGTCGGTGAGCAGGATGTTCAGAGGTACGACGACGGCTCCGGCCTTGAGGATGCCGAAGTAGATGACCGGGAAGCGGGGCAGATTGGGGCAGCTCAGAGCCAGCCGGTCACCGGGCACGATGCCGTGTGCAGAGAGGGCCGCCGCTATCTGGTTGGCCTCGGCGTCGACCTGTGCGTACGACATACGGGTGTCACCCAGGACCAGCGCATCGCGATCCGGGAACTCCCGGGCAGTGTGTTCGAGTACGACGGCCAGGTTGAGCATGGCATTTCTCCCGTGACTCGGCGTCAGCCCCGCAGTGCGGAGGCGAAAATAGCCGGCAGAGCCGACCAGCGCGGCGCGGCGGCGAAGTCGGTGAGCAGGCGTCCCGTGGTCGCGCTGGTCCGGTTGGTGACGAACCACGGGGGCTTCGGGGACAGGGAGAGCTCCCCGTGCAGGAGGGAGCGGGGCGCTGGGCGGAACGGGCCGCGTACGACGGTGCGTTCGGGGCCGTCGAGCAGGATCGCGTTGTGCACGACCCCGATCCCGCTCTGGACGTCGTCGAGGGTGTGCCCGGGAAAGGCGCCCCAGCTGGCGGTCGCGGTCAGATAGCCGACGGCGGTCCACGCGTTCACCGCGACGGTGCCGTAACGCAGTTCGGCGATCGCGTCATCCATCGCGGCACCGAGGCCGGCGATGGTGTGCGGGTGCGCGATGACGTTCACGCCCAGGGTGCCTGCGAAGTCCTCGTTGGCGGTGCGGACCGCGGTGCTGAGGAACGCGCTTGCGTCTCCGGGGAGTTCGAGCACGCCGAGCACCGGTGCGAAGTATTCTGTGGTCAGTACCGGTCCGGGCTCTTGTGCGTCGATGCCCGCGATGAGCACACGCTCGTCGAGGACCTCGGCGCCCGGGTAGGACTCCAGGGCCCGCATCAGCCGGTCGTCGCTTCCCGGGTAGTAGGCGGGGCGCCTCGGGGCCTTGGACAAGGTCTCGCGCAGGTACGCAAGGAAGCGGCCCTTCTGGGCCCAGTCGGCGCTGATGACCACGACCTGGCCCGCCACGCAGTTGTAGCCGCCGTTGTGGAGCCGCTGGGTGACCACGTGCTCGGCCTGGAAGCGCAGGTCGGCATCGGACCAGGCGCCGGGCACCACGATGATCGGCGACACACCTCCCAGTTCACTCGTGACGGGTGTCGCCAGCAGTGGCGTCCCGTCCTTCTTGCGGGCCGCGCCCTCTGCACCGGTGCCGAAGACGATCGCGTCGTGCGTCGTTGCGCTGCCGGTCATGTGCACATGCCTGACCGCGGGATGGTGGACGAGCCGGGTCCCGATGTCGGCGCCGCCCGTCAGGACGCGCACCGCTCCCACGTCGATGAGCGGGGCCAGTACCGCGCAGAACACGTCGAGAAGTCCATCGGTGACCGGGTTGAGCTTGAGGGCGACCACGCGGTTGTTGGCGTACAGCTCGTACAGCACGTCCAGCACCGGGATCGACGTGATGTTCCCGGCACCGAGCACCACGCCGACCCCCGCCGTCCCGGCCGGCCGCCGGAGGGCGAGGCCGGCATGCTCGCGCACCTCCTCGGCGGTGACACCCGGCGGCATCCACACCTCCGCGCTGAAGCCGCTCAGCAGCAAGCGGTCGTAGACGCCGTGCGGCAGCACCCGCACCGCGACGCGTCCCCCCGGCGCCTTCCCCAGGGAGAAGTCGTCCACCGGGCTCCGCCCCTCCTCAAGGGCGCGCGCACTCGCGGCAAGCGCGGCCGTGGCGGTCAGCACGGGGTAGGGACCGGAAATCCACTCCTCACCGAGCAGCGGGCTCCCGTCGGGCAGGTCCTTGTACGCCGCCGCCGCGCGCACCCACGCCTCGGCCTGCCTTGTGGTGGCGGCATGCACCTGTTCCAGCAGCTGCCTGCGCCGGGCCAGGTCGCATGCCGCCCAGGCAGCCTCGCCCCGGGCGAGCTCGGCCACGGCACGGTCGACCGCTGCCACCTGCTCCGCGGGCGGCGCCGGTGTGGTCATCGCGCAGTCTCCTTGATGAGATCGGCGGCCTTCTCCGCGGCCATGACAGTGGGGGCGTTGGTGTTGCCCCGCGGGACCGAGGGAAACACCGACGCGTCGACGACTCGTAGCGCCTCCACCCCCAGTACACGCAGCTCGGGATCGACCACGGAGCCGATGGCACACGTCGAGGTCGGGTGGAACAGCGTCATCCCGGACTTCTGCGCCCAGGCCAGCACGTCCGGCACTGAGTCGGAGTCGGGGACGTCGTACTGCCCGATGATCGCGTCGGCCAGCGGAGCCAGCGCCGCGATGTCCAGGGCGATCCGGACTCCGTTCACGATGCAGTCGCGGTCCTCGTCCGTGGTCAGGTAGTTGTGCACGATCCGCGGCGCGGCATCCGGACGCGACGAGCGCAGCGTCACGTGCCCGCGGCTGGTCGGAGCGAGCACGCAGGGACCGAGCGCGAACCCGTGCTCGGCGACAGGGCCCAGGCCCTCCTGATGGAACAGCACCGGGGCCATGTGGAGCTGACCGTCCGGGGCCTGGATGCCGTCGCGGCTACGGAAGAATCCGCCTGCCTCGCCGATGTTGGAGGTCAGCGGACCGCGTCCCTCGCTCTGGAGCAGGGCAACGTTCTCCGGGCTCGCGGCGGTCAGGAGCGACTCGACGTGGGTACGGAAATTGAGCAGCGCCATGTAGTGGTCCTGCAGCCCCTGGCCGACGGGAAGGTCGGTCACCACCTGGATGCCGAAGGGCGATAGTGCGGCGGCTCGTCCGACACCGGACAGCATCAGCAGCTTCGGGGATTCGTAGACGCCCGCGGAGACGATCACCTCCTGCTCCGCACTCACCACCTCGACAGCACCGCCACGGCTGATTTCGACCCCGGTGGCCCGCCCGTGCTCGATCAGCACCCGGTGGGCCCGGGCCGATGACAGCACCGTGAGGTTCGGCCGTTGCAGCGCGGGGTGGAGGTAGGCGACGGCCGTGCTGCAGCGCATGCCGTCGCGCTGGGTGAGTTGGTAGGGCCCGACCCCGAACTGCGACTCGGCGTTGAAGTCGTCGTTGCGCTTGTGGCCGGCCCGTACGGCGGATTCGACGAAGGCGGCGGCCAAGGGGTGGTTGGACCGGCTGTCGCTCACCCGCAAAGGTCCTCCCGTCCCGTGGAAGGCGTCCTCACCGCGCTCGTTGTCCTCGGCTCGCCGGAAGTACGGCAGCACGTCCGCATAGGACCAGCCCGTGGCTCCGGCCGCGGCCCAGCCGTCGTAGTCGGCCGGGTTGCCGCGCATGTAGATCATCGCGTTCATCGAGCTGGAGCCGCCGAACATCTTGCCGCGGGGCAGGTAGGCACGGCGTCCTCCGAGCCCCGGCTCCGGTTCGGTATCGAGGTCCCAGTCGAGATCACTCTTGAACAGCTGGCTGACGGCGGCGGGGATGTGGATCTCCTGGGCGGTGTCCGGTCCGCCCGCCTCGATCAACGCCACGCGGATGTCCGGGTTCTCGGAGAGCCTTGCCGCCAGCACGCATCCCGCGGATCCAGCCCCGACGATGACGTAGTCGTAGGTGTTCATCCGATCTCCTTTGATCCGCCACAGTTGTGCGACGCCGCGTTCGGAACCGCGGTGAAACACGCTGACCGCGATTTCATCGCTCCATCGCGGATCCGGCCATAGGCAGCAACCCGGGAAATGAGCCGCCCGCTTGTGCCCGTGCACACTCCGCAGCGGTCTAGAATCCGTGCGTGACAACAGAGTTGAGAACCGACGAGCGCATTGCCATGCTGGTCGGCCGACTGCTGGGTGAGGTGGATTCGCTCACCGAAGAGCTGACCACCGAGATCATGAGCGGCGAGCACTCCTACGCCGAGAGCACGCTGCTCGGCCACGACCGGCTGCGCACCGCGGTGCGCGACAACCTGATGACGCTGCTCACGGCATTGCAGGGCCGACCGACCACGCTCGACGCCCCGCGCGCGGCGGGGCGGCTGAAGGCCGAACAGGGCATCCCACTCGCCGCACTGTTACGTGCCTACCGGATGGCGGGGCGCTTCGTCTGGGACCGACTTCATGCACTGAGCGCGGACGGGGAGAATGCCGCCCAGCTCCTGCTCATGGCATCCGACATCTGGGTGGCGATCGACGAGTACTCCAGCGCAGCCGCCGAGGCCTACAGGACCACCGTCGAGGTGCGGGCCCGTCGCGACACCACGGCACGGAGCGTCATGCTCGCGACCTTGCTCGACGGCAGGGCCGGTACGAGCGTCGACGCATGGGAGATCGCCAGAGTCTTGAAGCTGGACCGTCAGGGGCTGTTCCTGGTGGTGAGTGCCGAGACGCAGGACGGCATGGAACCACTGCCAAGCGTGGAGGCCCGGCTTCGGGTGATCGGCATCGAATCCGAGTGGGTCCCCCAGATCGGCGTACTGGTGGGTCTGCTGGCACTCCCCAACGAACAGACGATCACGACAGCTGTAGACCAACTGACAGACGTCGCACTGTCCCGTGTAGGCGTCAGTCGCCCCTTCGCCTCCCCCGTCAACGCCTCCGCGGCGTGGCGAGAGGCTCAGCTGGCGGTGCAATGCCTTCCGCTCGGCACGAACGGCACACATATCTACGGCAGTTCACCCATCGCACTCCTCACGGTAGCCTCTCCGGACACCGCTGCGGAAGTGGCCCAGGCCGTGCTCGGGCCCCTGCGCGCACTGCCGGAGGCGGAGCGGATCAGGCTGCTGGAGACCCTGCACACCTGGTTCGTCAGCGGCGGTTCCACGACGCGGGCGGCGGAGCGTCTGCACTGCCACCGCAACACTGTCCTGTACCGCCTCAACCGGATCGCCGAACTGACCGGCCGGCGCACCACGGAGGCCGAGGCGTCCGCGGAGCTCTACATCGCCCTGCAGGCCGTACGACTGGGCTCCGGAGCCACGACCACCTGACAGCGACGTCGGTCGTGGGGACAGTCGCCACCGGCGATGAAGACTTGTCAGCCCGTCCAGAACGGCATCGACACGTTCCTCGGGCACACGGCTCAGACGTGCCGCGCGGCGGTGTTGCGACACTGGACGAACGGCTCCGGGACAAGGCGTTGCCTCCAGGCATCCACCCGCCGACGGACGGCGGTAAAGCGGTAAAGGGACGGCCGCGGAACCCGGTCTCGGCCACGACCCGGTCGCCCACGCTCACCACGCCGACCTGGGCGATACCCGGGGACGTCAGTCGCCGAATCTCCTCATCGAGAGTGCCGCCCCTGCTGACCTCCAGCGGCCGGCGCTGGAAGTGGGCCATGCCGTACCGGCAGTTGTGCCCATCCGCGGTCCGGTGGGACGAGGAGGAGTGGGCGACCGGTCTCGCGGACGCCCGAGCGAAGCCGGGCCCGGTGGGCGCCTGAGGAAACCTTGATCGTCTCTAGACCATCCCTAGAGCGAGGTGTTCCACCAGGTCAGGTACCGTCACCTCGGACTTTCCCCCCACGTCGAGTTCCCTCAGCAAGACCCCACCACACACAGGAGCCGTCGTGGTATCCAGCACGTCTCGCATACGCCGACCGAGATCCGCCACCCTGGCGCTCACCGCTGCGGTGACCGCCGTCACCGCTCTGGTCCCCGCGATCCCCGCGGCCGCCGCCGGATACACGACGGCGGCCGGTCCCTGGAGCGCCGCCACCGCGCTGACCGGCGCCGACGGGCAGCAGACCCTGATCGACGTCGAGACCGACGTCGACGGCACCACGTTCGCCCTGTGGCGTGACCTGACGGCCGACGGCGTCAACTGGAACTTCGACGTCGCCGTCAAGGCTGCCGGAAGCAACACGTGGGGCACCGCCCACACTCTGGCCACCGGCCGCGAGAGCACCTCCCCGGCGGTCCTGACCGTGACGCCCACCGGGCAGGCCGTCGTGACCTGGGTGGACGGCAGGGGCGTGGACGGCGACCTGGCCGCCGTCGCCGCCACCTGGACCCCGGCGGAGGGCGGTTGGTCGGATCCGGTACCGATCGCCTCGTACCCGGGCGGCACCTACCTCGGCCTGCCCCGGCTCGCCTCGGCGGCCGACGGCACCCTCACCGCCGTATGGCAGCAGGGCGAGTTCAACGACTACAAGGTCATGACGGCCACCCGCGCCCCGGGCGCCACCACCTGGTCGGCGGCCCAGCCGCTCGCCTCGGTCACCACCGGTTCCGTCTACGACCTCGCGCTCGCCGTCACCCCCGACGGCTCCGCCACCGCGGTGTGGGACGTCTACGACCAGACCGCCGTCGGCATCCGGCACACCGTCCTCACCGCCACCCGTGCCACGGCCGACGGGAGTTGGAGCGAGGCGGCCGTGCTGCCCGGTGTGACCTACACGGACGGTGTCGTCCAGGTGACGTCGGACGCCAAGGGCGCCACCACGGTGCTGTGGCACGGCGCGAACGCCTCCGGGTCCGGCTACGACCTGAACTCCGTGACCCGGACGTCCCCCTCCGCGAGCTGGGGCGATGTACAGACCGCGGTCGCGTCGACCTTCTCCTACGCCGACGGCAGCGACCCGCTGACCGCGCCCAACGGCGACCTCACCTACGTGTGGGTGGGCTGGAGCAGCGCCGACGGTGAGTCGGCCGTACGGTCGGTCACCCGCTCCGCGAGCACCGGCACCTGGTCCACGCCGAAGACGCTGTCGACCGGTTACGTCACCTGGGACGTGGACGCCTCCATCGGCGCCGACGGCACCGTCCAGGTCGTCTGGCCGCAGATACCGAGCGCCGACAACGGCAACGACCACTACCTCGAGTGGGCGGTCCGCGCCGACGGCACCTGGAGTAAGGCGACCGCCCTCAACAGCGCGCCCGTCCCCGACGTCTCCAGCACGGAGGCGCTGTACGGCGAGGTCGCCGCCGGGCCCGACGGCCGGGCCACCGTCCTGTCGCGCAGAGCCGTGGGCAGCGGCGACTACACGACCCAGGTCTCGGCCCAGTGGCAGACCCTGCTGACCAAGCCGGCGATCACCTCGAAGGCCAAGCTGAGCGGAACCGTCCGTACGGGCTCCAAGGTGACCTGCGACGCCGCCTGGACGGGTACCGACGCCAAGGCCGCCTGGTCCTGGCTGCGTGACGGCACGGTCATCTCCGGTGCCACCGGCAAGACCCGCACCCTGACCGCCTCCGACTACAAGCACAAGCTGTCCTGCCGGGCCACCGTCACCAACAGCGCCGGGTCGACGCCCTCCACCTCCGCCGCCGTCACGGTCGCGGTCGGCTCCGCCCTGAAGGCCACCAAGGCGCCCGCGCTCACCGGCACGGCCAGGACCGGCCACAGGCTCACCGCCACCCACGGCACCTGGTCGCCGACGGCCACCTCGTACACGTACGTCTGGAAGCGCGACGGCAAGACCGTCAGCGGAGCCACCAAGTCGACGTATGTGCTGGTGAAGGCCGACAAGGGCCACAAGATCACCGCGAAGGTGACGGCCAGGCTGTCCGGCTGGACGAACGGTTCGGCGACGACGGCCGCGGTCACCGTGCGCTGAGGACCGCAGGACGGGGAGGCAGCCGGGCGATGCACCGCGCGCCTCCCCGTTCCGCTGTCGACGGACGGCCCGAGTACGTCCAGTACGAGGGTCCACGCCCGGCACACCGAGAGCACGCACCTGACGCCGCGAGGCCGCCCTCCGGGCGGCGACGGGAGGGTGACGACAGGACCTAGGGACTCGCGCCGCGGTCCCCCGCTTTGACGAGCCCCGTCTCGTACGCGAGGACCACCGCCTGGGAGCGGTCGCGGAGGGTCAGTTTGGCGAAGATCCGGGCCACGTGGGACTTCACCGTGGCCTCGCTCAGGGTCAGTTCGCCGGCCAGTTCCGTGTTGGACAGGCCTCGGCCCAGCAGGGTGAGAACCTCCAGCTCGCGGGGTGTCAGGGACGCGAGGTCGGCGTGCGGTGCGAGTGGGCGGCCGGTGTCCGAGGCGAAGCGCTCCACCAGGCGTCGGGTGATCGACGGGGCCAGCAGGGCGTCGCCGGTGTCGACGAGGCGTACGGCCGCCGCGAGGTGTTCGGGGGTGACGTCCTTCAGGAGGAAACCGCTGGCTCCGAGCGACAGCGCCGCGTACACATAGCGGTCCAGGTCGAAGGTCGTCAGCATGAGGACCCGGCAGTCCGGAGCCTGCGCCAGGATGCGGCGAGTGGCCTCCAGGCCGTCCATGTTCGGCATGCGGATGTCCATCAGCACGACGTCGGGACGGAGTTCGCGGGCCGCCGCCACCGCCTCCGCGCCGTCGGCCGCCTCGCCGACGACCTCGATGCCGCGGGCGGTGAGGATCAGCCGGAAGCCGGTCCTGATGAGCGTCTGGTCGTCGACGACGAGCACACGGGGAGCACGCTCGCCCACGCCCGCGTTCACGGCCGGTCCAGCGGGATGCGCGCCCGGACCCGGAATCCGCCGCCGAGACGGCGCCGGGCGTCCAGGTCCCCGCCGTACACCGCGACCCTCTCGCGCAGGCCCAGCAGTCCGCGGCCCGCGCCCTCCCGGTGTCGTGGGACCGGCAGCGATGGCACCGGCGCACCGCCGGTCAGGATGCTCGGGCCGGTGTTCAGCACCTCCACGCGCAGCGCATGGTCCGCGTACCGCACGGTCACCTCGGCCCTGCCGCCGTCGCCGTGCCTGAGCGCGTTGGTCAGGGCCTCCTGGACGATCCGGTACGCGGTCACGTCGATCCCGGTCGGCAGCGGGCGCGGCTCGCCGGAGATCCGCACCTCGACGGGCAGCCCGGCGAACGATATCCGGTCGACGAGTTGGCCAAGGCGGCCGAGGCCCGGCTGGGGCGCCAGTCCCGCCGTACCGCCGTAGTACCTTCTCTCACCGCCCGCGCCCAAGTCCACGTCCTGGTCCCCCTCCTCGCCGCTCTGTGACGGGGCCAGCAAGCCCAGCAGATGTCGCAGGTCGGTCATCGCGCCGCGTCCCGCGTCCTCGACGGCCCGCAGTGCCTTCGCGGCTTCGTCGGGCATCGTGCCAAGCACCTCGCGGGCGGCCCCGGCCTGGACGACCATGAGGCTGACATTGTGGCTGACGATGTCGTGCAACTCCCGGGCGATGCGGTCGCGTTCGGCCGCGACCGCATCCTGGGCGGCGCTCTGCCGCTCCCGCTCAAGGAGCCAGCCGCGTTCCCCCACGGCCGACTGCCACCGGCGCCTGGTACGCGCCCACGCGACCCCCAGCCATCCGGCGGCCGTACATGCCACCCCGAGCGCCGCCACCAGCGCGTCCAGCTCCCACTTCCCCACGGGGCTCACCTTCGCAGATGACCGCGCGGTCCGCATCGGCCGGTGGACGCAAGGCCCTGCATCTCCAGGATGAGGAGCGGGTCGGTTTGCCACCCGGGGAGGGATGTCCTGGGCGCGGCGCCCGAATTAGCGTCCTGTGCATGGTCACCGAGGGCAGCAACAACAGCAGAGAAGAACCCGTCGTACAACTCGACGGCGTACGCAAGGAGTTCGGCGAGACGACGGCGCTGGACGGCGTGTCACTGGAGATCCGCGCCGGGGAGGCCGTCGCCGTGATGGGCCCCTCGGGCTGCGGCAAGTCCACCCTGCTCAACTTGATCGCCGGCCTTGACCGTCCGACGGGCGGCACGGTCGTGGTGCACGGCGAGAACGTGGGCGGACTGAGTGAGAAGGGACTCGCCCTGTACCGGCGGCGTCGCATCGGCATGATCTTCCAGTTCTTCAACCTGATCGACGACCTGTCGGCGCTGGACAACGTCGCCCTGGCCGCGCAGCTGACCGGCAGTCCCGCCCGGCAGGCCCGTCGCCGCGCGCTCGAGCTCTTCGACGAACTCGGCATCGCGGACCGCAGGAACGCCTATCCCGCGGTGCTCAGCGGCGGCGAACGCCAACGCGTCGCCGTGGCCCGGGCGTTGATGAACCGCCCCGCGCTGCTGCTGGCCGACGAGCCGACCGGCGCCCTGGACAGCCGGGCCGGCGAGCAGGTGATGGACCTGCTGCTCGACCTCAACCAGATCGGCCAGACGCTGATCCTGGTCACGCACGACGAGCAGCTCGCCCGGCGGTGCGCCAGTCGGCTTGTCGAGGTCGCCGACGGCCGGGTGACCGGCGAGCTCGCGTTGGAGCCGTCCGCATGAGGGCGGTGTGGCGGGCCGCCCGCGCGGCGGTGCGGCGGCGCAGGCTCCAGACGCTCGTCATCGCGCTGGTCACGCTGGCCTCGACCGGGGCGATGGTGATCGCACTCGGCCTGGTCGACGCGGCCTCCGCGCCGTTCGACAAGGCGTTCGCCGCGCAACGCGGCCCGCATGTCGTCGCCGCGTTCGATCCGGCCAAGGTCTCCGACGCGCGGCTGGCGCAGACTGCCCGGCGGCCCGGGGTCGAGGCCGCCGCGGGACCCTTCGCCCAGGTCACCATCGACCTGCCGATGGATCCCGCCCAGTACCCCGTGAACGGCGCGACCACGGTCGTGGGCCGCTCCGACCCGCAAGGCCCGGTGGACCGGCTGGACCTCTGGGCGGGCCGCTGGGCCACCGGGCCCGGCGAGATCGTCGTGAGCCGGTACCCGGGCTGGAGCCCGGACGACCTGGGCAGGAAGGTCCAGGTGCCCTCGGGCCCGGCCCTCACCATCGTCGGGTTCGCCTCCGACCTGAGCCGCACCGCCGACGCCTGGGTCGCCCCCGAACAGATGGCGGCACTGCACCCGACGACCACTCAGATGCTCTTCCGCTTCACGGACGCCTCGTCGCAGAGCCGGATCGACGCGAACCTGGTCTCCGTCACCGAAGGGCTGCCGCAGGACGCACTGACCTCTCCCCAGTCGTATCTCACCCTCAAGCAGGCGATCGGCAGTTCGGCGCGGGCGTACGCCCCCTACCTGATGGCCTTCGGCATCCTCGGGATCGTGGTGGCGGTGCTCATCGTCGCCAACGTGGTGGGCGGCGCAGTGGTTTCCGGCCTGCGGCACATCGGGATCCTCAAGGCCCTGGGGTTCACGCCGGGACAGGTCGTCGCCGTCTACCTCACGATGACCTCGGTCCCCGCGTTCGCCGGCTGCGTGCTCGGGACCGTTCTCGGCAACGCCCTGGCGCGTCCCTTCTTCGAGTTCGTGTTCACCGGGCCCGAGGCGGGGGTGTTCCACGGCAGTGTCGGCATCCCGATGTGGGTGAACGCTCTCGCCCTGCTCGGCATGCCCGGCGTCTGCGTCCTTGCCGCGCTCGCCCCCGCGGCGCGCGCGCACCGGCTGTCCGCGGCGCGGGCGATCAGCGCGGGCAGTGCCCCGCGTGCCGGGCGGGCGCTGGGCATCCAGCGCCGGCTGGCGGGCAGCAGGCTGCCGCGGTCGGTGAGCCTGGGCCTTGGGCTGCCGTTCGCCCGGCCGGGCCGGAGCGGCCTCACGCTCGCCGCGGTGGTCCTCGGGGTGACCACTGTGACGTTCGCGACCGGTCTGGCCACGACGATGACCAGGTTCGGGGAGGCGGGGCTCGACGCCTACCAGGTCACGGTCTACGCGAGCAGATACCAGCAGGGCACGGAGATCAAGCCGGTGCACAGCGATCTCGAACTCCAGTCGCTGCTGGGCTCGTTGCCCGGCGCGAGCGAGGTCACCGCTCGGGCGGACGCGGACGTGCACATCGCGGGCACCGCACAGAAGGTGACGTTCGAGGGCCGCCGC
This sequence comes from Streptomyces sp. NPDC058470, assembly GCF_042721055.1. Taxonomy (NCBI): domain Bacteria; kingdom Bacillati; phylum Actinomycetota; class Actinomycetes; order Kitasatosporales; family Streptomycetaceae; genus Streptomyces; species Streptomyces sp. NPDC058470. The sequence continues at coordinate 160,718 of NZ_JBHXMF010000003.1, read as the reverse complement.
GGGGACCGGCCGCAGTTGGACAACGTGCTCACCGAGGGCCGGTGGATGCAGCGCACGGGCGAGGTCGTGGCCGGTTCGGCCTTCCTGCGGGTGCAGGGCCTGGAGGTGGGCGACCACCTCGAGCTGGAGAAGGGCGACCGCCAGGAGGAGGTGACCATCGTCGGCGAGTTCATGGAGAGCTCCGGGGACAAGATCGCCACCGGCTGGTCGACCATGACGGCCCTGGCCCCCCAGGAGAAGCCCATCGCCTACCACGTCAAGCTCGACGAGGGTACGGATCCGGTCGCCTACGCACGTGCGGCAGGCGCCGCCGACCCCGGGATCAGCCCGACGCCGAAGGGGCCGAACACCATCGTCCAGACCATCGTCGGCTCTGCCACGGTCCTCACCCTGATACTCGCCGTGGTCTCCTCGCTCGGCGTCTTCAACACGGTCGTCCTCAACACCCGCGACCGCCGCCGGGATCTGGGCATGCTCAAGTCCATCGGTATGACGCCACGGCAGGTCACCGCGATGATGGTGACCTCGATGGCCGTACTCGGCGCGATCGGCTCGCTGCTCGGCATCCCGCTGGGCATCGCGGGCCACCACCTGGTGGTACCGCTCATGGCGGACGCGGTGTCCATCTCCCTGCCCTCGTACATGACGGACGTCTGGCAGGCCCCGGCGCTGGCCGGCATGGCCCTGGCGGGCGTCGCGATCGCGGTCCTGGGGGCGTACGTCCCGGCCCGGGGTGCGGCGCGGCTGACGATCGCGGAGGTGCTGCACAGCGAGTGAGGCCACGGGCGCCGACGGCTTCCCCTCAGAGGGGAAGCCTGATGGTGAACACCGTCGCACCCGGGCGGCTGGTCAGTTCGACCGTGCCGCCGTGGGCCCGCACCAGGGACAGGGCGACCGCCAGGCCCAGTCCGCTGCCGCCCCGGTCGCGGGTGCGGGCCTTGTCGACGCGGTAGAAGCGGTCGAAGACCCGTTCCTGGTCGTCGGCGGGAATGCCCGGGCCCGAGTCGGCGACCCGCACCACCGCCGCGCCGAAGGAGACGGACACGTCCAGGGACACCTTCGTATCGACCGGGGTGTGCACCGCGGAGTTGGTGAGGAGGTTGTCGAGCACCTGCCGGATACGCAGGGGGTCGAGGCGCAGCCGGACCGGCTCGGGCCCGGTTGTCAGGGTCAGCTCGTGCTCGGGGTGGCCGGCGCGGAAGGCGTCGGCCGCCTCGCGTGCCAGCTCCGCCAGGTCGGCGTCCACCAGGCGGAGCGGTGCCTCGACCTCGCCGGCGTCCAGGCGGGCGAGCAGCAGCAGGTCGTCCAGGAGCAGGCCCATCCTGGCGGCCTCGGCGCGCAGGCGGGCCAGGTGCTTGTCGCGTTCCGCGGGCTCGTTGGCGGCCGCGTACTGGAAGAGGTCCGCGTAGCCGCGTACCGACATCAGGGGGGTGCGCAGCTCGTGCGAGGCGTCGGCGACGAAGCGGCGCAGGCGCTGTTCGGCCTCGGTGCGGACGGCGAGGGAGTCGTCGATGTGCTCCAGCATGGTGTTGAACGCGGTGCGCAGTTCCTCGACCTCGGGGCCCCCGTTGCCGCGGTCGGCGCGGACCGGCAGCCGGGCCGATTCGGTGAAGTCGTGCGAGGTGATGCCGCGGGCCGTGTGCGCCATGTCGCTGAGCGGTTTAAGGCCGCGGCGCAGCGCCGCCCGGCCGATCACGACGAGCGCGAGCAGCGCGAGCGCGAACGCGACGACCTGGACCGTCACCAGCCGTTGCATGGTGTTGTCGATGTCCTTCATGGGCGCCGCGGTGACCAGGACCACGCCGGGTTCGACCGCGCACGCGCGCAGCTGGTAGGTGCCCTCCCCCTTGATGTCGGCGATACGGACGAGTTCATCGGAATCCGAGGCGGACAGCGCCTCGGCGGTGGCGGCGAGTGCCGCGTCGTCCGCCGGCGCGTCGGCGGGCAGCCGGATCTCGGCCGTACCGCCCGAGATCTGGTATGAGGCCGTGTACCAGCCCCAGTACGGCTCCCCGTGCATGTGGTCGTTCGCCTTGACCTCCTCGGTCTGGGTGAGCTGGACGAGCCTCATCTGTTCGCTCAGCTGGCGTTCCAGGTAGTCCCGCATGGACATCGAGAGCGCCGTGCCGACGACGGCGAACGCCATGAGCGACAGCACGCCCAGGCCCAGGGCCAGCCGGGTCCCGAGGCGCATCCTGCGGTAGGCCTCCCGGAACCGGCGGATCACTCGGCGACCTGCCGCACCACGTACCCGACGCCCCGCACGGTGTGGAGCAGCGGTTCGCCCGCCTCGTCGAAGCCGTCGAGCTTGCGGCGCAGACGGCTGACGACCAGTTCGACGACATTGGAGCGGCCCCCGAAGCCGTACTCCCATACGTGGTCGAGGATCTGGGCCTTGGTGAGCACGGTGGGCGACTTGCGCATCAGATAGCGGAGCACCTCGTACTCGGTGGGGGTGAGCGTCACGAGCTTCTCGTCGCGCCGTACCTCGCGGGTGTCCTCGTCCATCGTCAGGTCGGCCACCCTGAGCACGGAACGCTGGAACCCGGGCCCGGCCGCGCGGCGCAGCACGGTCCGCAGCCGCGCCATGAGCTCCTCCACGGCGAACGGCTTGACGAGGTAGTCGTCGCCGCCCCGGGTCAGGCCCGCGACCCGGTCGGCGACGCCGTCCCGCGCGGTCAGGAACACCACGGGCACCATCGTGCCGGTCCGGCGCAGCCGGTCCAGGACGCCGAAGCCGTCGAGGCCGGGGAGCATCAGGTCGAGCACCACGATGTCCGGATGGAACTCGGCGGCGCGGCTCAGCGCCTCTTCGCCCGTGTTGGCGGTGACGGCCTCCCACCCCTCGTAGCGGGCGACCGTCGCGACCAGGTCGGCGATGGGAGGATCGTCGTCCACAACGAGAAGTCGTACTTTTTCCACGTGCCCATACTGCTTCACCTGCCTCCGGACGCCATACCCGTGGGCTCGCCGGACGCGTATCGGTAAGAACTTGAAAGTCACCCGACAGGAAAACGACAGCTCCCACCCGGCAGGCTCGGTGTCCCCGGACCCGAACGAGGAGCTCCCGTCCGTGACGACTGTCGAACGTCTCCAACCGCCCCCCACGGCGGTACGCCCGAAGGTGGTGGCCCGCGCGGGCCTGTACGCCCTGCTGGCGGTGAACGTGGGCGTGGTGGCTTTCTTCTTCCTCCAGTCCCCGCGCGACACGAACGCCCTGATCCTGCTGGGGCGGCTGTGCGGGCTGTACGGCGCTCTTCTGATGGCCTTCCAGCTGCTGCTGGTCGCCCGGTTGCCTTGGCTCGACCGGCGGATCGGCATGGACCGGCTGACGTCCTGGCACCGCTGGGTCGGCTTCGGTCTGCTGTGGACGCTGCTCGGGCACGCCGTCTTCATCACCTTCGGCTACGCCGAGTCCTCGTCGATGGGTCCGGTGGACCAGCTGGTGAACCTGGCCGAGACCGTCGAGGGCGTGCTGCGGGCGATCGTGGCGCTGGTGCTGATCATGGTGATAGGCGCGGTGTCGGCGAGATACGCCCGGCGCCGACTGGCGTACGAGACCTGGCACTTCATCCACCTCTACACCTACGTGGCCGTGGTGCTGGCGTTCACACACCAGGTCGGGGTCGGTACGACGTTCACCACCTCGTCGGCGGCCACGGCGTACTGGTGGGGCATGTGGGGCACTGCGCTCGGTTCGGTGTTCCTGGGCCGGGTGGTGCTCCCGCTCTGGCGGAACCTGCGCCACCAGCTACGGGTCTCCGCGGTCGTCCCCGAGTCCGACAACGTCGTGTCGATCTACATGACGGGGCGTGACCTGGACCAACTGCCCGCGCGGGCGGGCCAGTTCTTCCTGTGGCGGTTCCTGACCAGAGACCGGTGGTGGCAGGCCAACCCGTTCTCGCTGTCCGCCGCCCCGGACGGCCGGACGCTGCGCCTGACCGCGAAGACGGCCGGCGCCGGCACCGCCGCCCTGCGGCACGTGAAGGTCGGCACCCGGGTCTTCGCCGAGGGCCCGTACGGCGCCTTCACCACGATGCACCGGACGCGGCCGGACGCCCTGCTGATCGCCGGCGGTGTGGGCATCACCCCGATGCGGGCGCTCCTTGAGGAACTGGAAGGCCACGTGGTGCTCATCTACCGGGTCGCCAGGGATCGGGACGCCGTCCTCTACGACGAGCTGCGCGATCTCGCCCACGCGAAGGGCGCGGTGCTGCACCTGATCACCGGACCGCCGGTGCCGGACCGGCTCGCGCCGCCTGAGCTCGTCAGGCTCGTCCCCGACATCGCCGACCGGGACGTCTATGTGTGCGGCCCGCCCGCCATGACCGGCGTCGTCCTGCGCACGCTGCGCGAGTTGGGCGTGCCCGGACCGCAGATCCATTCCGAGCGCTTCAGCCTGGCTGGATGAGGGGAACACCGTGAAGCGAGTACTGCCTGTCGTCGCCCTGTCCGCCTTGGGCCTGATCACGGTGTGGCGTTACCAACCGGGCGCCGATACGCCGGCCGGCACCACGGTCGCCGCGCCGACGGCCCCTGCGCCCTCGCCCTCCTCGTCCCCTTCATCCCCCTCATCCTCGGGTTCCTCGCCGTCCGCGTCGGCCGCCGCAACTCGGGTCGTCCAGGGCAGCACCGTCGCCACCGAGAAGGGCGACGTGCAGGTCGAGGTGACCTTCGAGGGCGACACGATCACCTCCGTACGGATGCTGGTGCAGCCGAACCACCCGCAGACCACGGCCGCCGTGCCCGTGCTGATCCAGGAGACCCTTCAGGCGCAGAGCGCGGACATCGACACCGTCTCCGGCGCCACGATCACCAGCGACGGCTACAAGGAGTCCCTCCAGGCCGCCATCGACGCGAAAGGCGCCTGAGATGCGGCGAGTCGAGCAGGTGATGGGGTTCCCGGTGTCGCTGCGGATCGACGACGGGGACGCCTCCGACGAGGCCGCGGACGCGGTGTTCGCATGGCTGCGCGAGGTCGACGCGCGGTTCAGCCCGTTCAAGCCCGACAGCGAGGTGTCCCGGCTGGACCGGGGCGAGCTGGAACCCCATGAACTCAGCCCCGATCTGGTCGAGGTCCTCGACCTGTGCGAGGACTACCGGGTCGCGACCCGCGGCGCCTTCCAGGTGCGGCTGCCGGGCCGCGGTCTTGATCCCTGCGCGATGGTGAAGGGCTGGTCCGTGCAGCGGGCCGCGGATCTGCTGGCGGCGCGGGGGGCGGCGAGGTTCTGCCTGAACGCCGGTGGCGACGTGGCCTCGGTGGGCGGCCCGTGGCGGGTGGGCGTACGGCACCCCGAGCAGGCCGACCGGCTGTGCGCGGTGCTGGAGATCGCCGACGGCGCGGTGGCGACGTCCGCGCGGTACGAACGCGGGGACCACATCGTCGACGGGCGCACCGGCCGGCCGGCGACCGGACTGCTCAGCATGACCGTCGTGGCCACCTCACTCACCGAGGCCGACGCCACGGCGACAGCCGCGTTCGCGATGGGCCCGGAGGGCATCGAATGGGCTGCCGCGCGGGAGGGCTGCGAGGTGTTCGCGGTCGACGCCGAGCACCGGGTCTTCCGGACGCCGGGGCTGCCGGTCGCTGCCTGACCTCTGGTACGACAACGAGGGCTCCCCGCGGTGTGCGGGGAGCCCTCGTTGTCGTACGGCCAGCGGGTGTCCGTGCCCCTCACCCGTGCGCGGCGGTGGACGAACCAGCCGCCCGCCCTGAGAAGCATGCCGGTTCCGCCGCGCCCAGGACGGTGACGCCGGTGGCGGCGAGGTTGCCGCCTGCCGTGCTCGTGCCGGGGGTGCTGCCGACTCACGCAGCCGCTCGGCGCGCTCGGCGTCGGAGACCGCGCCGCGGCCCACTGCGAGTCACGGACCTTGTAGTGCTGGCAGTGGCACTTGACGGGGTAGTCGGCGGTGCCGAAGATCGCCCGCAGGTCGCCCCAGGACGCCTGGTTGGCGGGGACGATGGTGAGCTGCTCGGGCACGATGGACTGGGGAGCGGGGGGTTTCACCGCGGCCTCCTGGCTGCTGAAACGGTGGGTACTCCCAGGCGGAGTCGGTGGCCCGGTCGTGGACACCCTGGCCGAGCCTGCGGACAAGCCCGTACATGTTCAAGGCGTCACGGAACGGCGAGAGGGCCTCAGTGGCCTCGGACGGGAACGCGGACGCGGGCGTGCACGTGCATGTCGTGTCGGCCGTCGTCGTGCACGGCCGCGCTGCGCTTGGTTCCTTCCAGGTCGTATCCGCATTTTGCGGCGACCCGGCACGAGGCCTCGTTGCGCGTCGAGTGGTCCAACTCCAGGCGGAAGAAGCCGATCTGGTTCAGCGCCCAGAGACTGAGCGCCCCAAGTGCCTGCGAGGCCACGCCGGCGCCGCGGGCAGCCGGGAGCACCCAGTACGCGACGCCGGCGATGCCGTCGTCGAAGTCCAGGCCGCGTAGGGCGATCCGACCGAGTACCTGACCGCTGTCGCCGGTGACTGCCCAGTGTCCGCCCTTCTCCCGTATCCAGTCCTGGCGATACGCGTCGAACCACTCCCGAACCTGGCCCTCGGTCGAGGGCCGGTTCGTGTGCCACCGGCGGATCTCGTCATCCTCGTAGGCGGACAGGAACACCGGCGCGTCGGCCGATTCCCAGGGCCGCAGGAGCAAGCCCCGCGCGACGGGGAGCATGGGCTGAGGGGAGTCGGCGAGCGAGCCGGAAGCGATAACGGGCGGCGTCGACAGAGCGCGGGTCACGGCCCATGATCACCCCATGTCGACCAGACACGTCAAGGGTTCGGACGCGCACCATGGGCCTCCCCATCCGTGACGGGGAGGTGCACTCCCTGATCCCCCGCCAGATGGATCTGGCGGGGGATGGAAGAGGGATGGCGCCCCATTTCAGCTGGTTCGGTGACAATTCACGTCGCGTTCCGCCGCCTACGATCACCCCGTGGCCCTTTTCCTGCTGGAGCGCGTGTCTCCGTATCCCGTCGACCAGAGCTGGCGACGCCTCACCGACTGGCAGCGGCACGCCGATGTGGTCCCGCTGACCCGCGTCACCGTGGTCACGGCGCCCCCGACCCACGAGGGCACCCTGTTCGTGGCGCGGTCGGGGCTCGGCCCCGTGGCCTTCGACGACCCGATGGAGGTCGTCACGTGGCAGCCCCCGGGGGACGGCGTCCCGGGCATGTGCCGGCTGGTCAAGCGCGGCTCGTTCGTGACGGGATGGGCCGAGATCGAGGTGCATGCGAAGGACGGCGGGGGTTCGCGGGTGATGTGGCGGGAGGAGATCAGGGTGCGCCTGCTGCCGAGGTTCCTCGACCGGGGGCTGGCGTGGGCGGGGCGGTGGATGTTCGGGCGGGCCGCCGAGAGACTGCTGCGGCGGCCCTGACCACGGCGGGCGGCAGGACCTGCACCGTGGCCAATCGGCATACGGGGCTGACAGTTCAGGGTGCGAGAAGAGGCCACATGACGGCCGTCGACCCAGCATGCCGGGAGGAACACTTCGGCGCAGAGCGCGGATTCCGCGGCGTCGACGCGCACGAGACGCGGCTGCTCGCCGAACACGCGCGCTCACGCCCCCGACACCGGGCCCTCGACGTCGGCAGCGGACCGGACGCCTACCTGGCCGCGCTCGCCGGGCCCGGGTACCGCAGGCCGGCTGTCGACCGGACCGACGCCTCGGTCGCCGCGACACGTGACCGGCACATGGATCGGTAGCGGCGGCTGACGGCCGTGCGGTGCCCGGAACCAGGTGCGACTGACGGCGCCGGTGGCCTTGATCCGGTGCCCAGCCGGCCCAGCTTGCGCACCCCGTGACCCCGTGCTCCAGGAGATCGGCGTCCCTGGGGTGGTCGATGTCGGCTTCGGCCTCGGTGGTGTCCCCATGCGACAGCTTGCGGCAGCACAGCAACTGTCCTCGACCAGTGTGCAGCAGTGCGGCGTTGAGCCATTCGATGATCTGCGGGCCGCTGTGGCGTACGAGCAGCACCGGAGTGGTCGAGCGCGGCACCGGGGAGGTCAGCGGGGACGCCCGCCCGGCCTCGGCGTGCCCCGCAGGTTTGAGAGGGGCGGGGCGGTCGGATTCGAACCGACGTCCTCCGAGATGCTGTCGCGGCGCACTACCTCTGTGCTACGACCCCGCCTTACTCATGATCATAGGCACCAACTCCGCTGATGGAAAAGGGGGATCACCATGGCGAAGGTGCCGTCAACGACCGGGGCGCGGCGAGTCCGGCACTCACGGCAGCTCTCCCCGGCTCCGGGCGTTGGCCAGGGCAACGCCCGCCGATAGCCTCTCCGCCGCCGTGGCGGGCCGTAGGAGGCCGTGCGCGTCCCACTCCCTCCCGCCGCCGGGCGGCTTGAGCTGCCAGTACGGGCCGACACGGTCCACGACCCGGCCGACCTCGCACGTCGTCTCGTCCCATACGAGATCACCGATCTCCGGTGTGTACCCGTTCATACGCACCCCCGCTGGATCACGTCGACCAGCCGCAGCACGACATCCACGCACGACCGGCCGAGGGTGATCAGGTTCAGTGGGGGCGACTCCACATCCGCCCCCGGCGACGGCAGCACGATCCCCGCCGCAGTCAGCACTTCCCGCACAGTTTCGACCGCCGCTGTGACATCCGTGGTGTTCGGCTCTTGCTGCGCTGTTGCGATGAATTCAGCCTCGGTGAACTCCCGTTGAGAGGACCAGCTCTTCTGCTCGGACGACTGCGCTTCAACGGCAGCGGCAGCGGCGTGAACAGCTGCCCCGCCCTGCACGAAGACCTCGACACCGGCGAAGGGGCCCGACTTGCGCGGCGCCGCGCCCCGGCGAAAGCGCCGCAGGCGCGGTACCGCCTAGCATCACCCCTCATGGCCACTGTGATCTTGACCGTCGGGCTCGCCTTCATCGGCTATTTCGCGACTTACCTCAATGGACTGCGACTTACCCAGAGACAGGCCCGACTGGAGCGCGTCAACGCCCAGTTGAGCGACTTCTACGGGCCCCTGTTCGCACTGACCGAGGCCAACAGCCGCATCTACGACGCCTTCGCCTCGACATACGCCCGCCCGGACGGCCGCGACCCGTTCGACCACGACACACCTCCCACCGAGCATGAGCTCGCCCAGTGGCGCACGTGGGCGACCACCGTCTTCATCCCCAACATCCGGGCGATGCGCGACGTGGTGGTCACCAGGGCAGACCTTCTCATCGAGGAGGAGATGCCCTCGGCCCTGCTTGATCTCTGCGCACACGTCTACGGGTACGAGATCACGGCCGCGCGCTGGGCCGAGGGTGACTTCGAACAGCACCTGTCGCTTCTGTCGTTTCCGGGCAAGGATTTGACGGAGTACGCCCGCTCCCGCTTCGCCCGCCTGAAGAGCGAACAGGCGAGCCTGCTCGGCTGAACCTCAGCCCCGAATCGCCGGGTTGGCGAACCGAACCAGTTCCAGGGCCTGTTCGGGGAACCAGTCGCCCGCGTCGGGGTCGATCATCCCGCGCTCGGGGTCCTCGGGGCCCGGCGTGCCGCGCAGACACAGGCCGTCCGACTCACCCGGTGTCTTGATCCACAGCCGGGCGTCCTGCAGGGGGTCGCCGGTGCGCAGGGTCGGCCGGGTGCCCAGGCCGCGGTTCGGTGGGTTGCACCAGTCCTGGGGGTCGGGGTACTTGCCGGCGGGCGGGGCCCAGGGGCCCTGTCCGTTGCGGCTGGAGTCCGTGACGAAGTGCTTCATCCGGGACGCGGGCACGTGCACGTGGGAGTCGAGCCAGGCCTGCGCGTCGGCACGCGGCCACCACTGATGGGGGCACTCGGCGGCGTCGCCGCCCCCGTCGACGTACGCGAGGCACGAGGAAATCAGCTTGCCGTACCAGGAGTTGGCGTCGTCGGTGTTGTAGTTCGAAGCGTTGGTGTAGAAACCGGAGGCGTGCGCGACACCGCCCTTGATCAGGCGCGGCACGATGGAGTTGACGGTGTGCCAGCCGGGGTGACCGGTGTCCACGTACACGCGCGTTCCCGGCAGCGGTTCCAGCACGGACACCGCGTAGTTGACCTCCGTGTACCGGGCCGTGGTCTTCGTGCCCTGTGCGTCGTCCTGGCCGCAGTCGACGGGGAGGAGGGCGAGGGCGTCGGGTTCGAGGGTGACGAGAGCGTCGCGGCCCCCGATGCCGCGCGCCACCGCGTCGATCCACTCCTTGTACTCCGCGGTGTCGGAGGCCCCGCCCCCCGAGTAGTTGGAGCAGTCGCGTCCCGGGATGTTGTACAGCGCGAACACCGGGATCGCGCCCTCCCGGTCCGCGTCCCGCGTCACCCCCCGGCTCAGTCGCTCCACCTGGGCCGGCGTCTGATCGCCGTACCAGACGGTCTGCGGGGTGTTCACCATCGCCACGATGCCCGCGGCGTCGAGGAACCGGCCCGCGCGGGCCAGGTCCGACGCCTGCCGGTATGCCGCCGGGTTGGCGTCGGGGACGTAGAGGGAGGGGCCGTGGCCGAGGGAGTCCGCGGCCTGCGCTTCGGATGGTGCGAGGTTGAGGGCCGCCAGTCCGAGCGACACGGCGGCAAGCCACGTTGAGGCACGTCTCATCTGGGTTCACTCCTGATGCGCAACGGTCGCCAAGGACTTGCGGGAGCGCTCCCACAGCAGCGTGGTCGAGGGTCATGCTCGCGTCAATACGCGGCGCAGGAGATTGCGTGGGCAGCGGATGACGTAGGCGGGTACGACTGAGGGACCTGCCGCGTGCCACGACGGGTCCCTCGGTCGTACGCGCTCGCTGTCGGCCGTACGTGCCTACTAGGCCCTGTCGTCATATTCCCGTCCGCCTCGCGACGCCAGGCCGCCCTCCGGGCGACGACGGGAATGTGACGACAGGACCTAGGCGACCGAGCCGATCCGCCCGGCCGGAACCGACGCCCCGTCATGATGAATCGGCGTATGCGCCCCGGTCAGCGCCACCCCACTCCCCCCACGCCGGTTGGCCACGATCTCCGATGCGATGGACAGCGCCGTCTCCTCGGGCGTGCGGGCCCCCAGATCCAGCCCGATCGGCGACCGGAGGCGCGCCAACTCCAGCTCGCTCACGCCGACTTCCCGCAAGCGCTCGTTCCGGTCGAGGTGGGTCCGTCGCGACCCCATCGCCCCCACGTACGCGACCGGCAGCCGCAGCGCGAGCTGGAGCAGCGGGACGTCGAACTTGGCGTCGTGGGTGAGTACGCAGAGCACCGACCGGGAGTCCACTTCCGTACGGGCCAGATACCTGTGCGGCCAGTCGACGACGATCTCGTCGGCGTCGGGGAAGCGGGCGGCTGTCGCGAAGACCGGGCGGGCGTCGCACACCGTCACGCGGTACCCCAGGAACCTGCCGATGCGTACCAGCGCCGACGCGAAGTCGATCGCGCCGAAGACGATCATGCGGGGCGGCGGGACCGACGACTCGACGAGAACCGTGAGCGGTGCTCCACAACGAGAGCCCTGCTCTCCGATCTCCAGGGTGCCGGTGCGGCCCGCGTCCAGGAAGGCGACCGCGTTGCCCACCACAGTCCGGTCCAGCTGGGGATGGGCACCGAAGCCCCCCTCGTACGAACCGTCGGGGCGGACGACAACAGCGCGTCCGAGCAGCTCGGCCGGCCCGCTCACGATCCGCGCGACCGCGGCCGCCTCCCCGCCCGCCGCGGCGGCCAGCGCGGCCGCGAGCACCGGCCGGGCGCGATCGCCGGAGCGGACCGGGGTCACCAGGATGTCGATGATGCCGCCGCACGTCAGCCCCACCGCGAACGCGTCGTCGTCGCTGTAGCCGAAGCGTTCGAGGGCCGACTCCCCGTCCGCCAGCGCCTGTTGGCACAGTTCGTAGACCGCGCCCTCCACACAGCCGCCGGAGACCGAGCCGATCGCCGTGCCGTCGGAGTCGACGGCGAGCGCCGCTCCGGGCTGACGGGGTGCGCTGCCGACGACGGCCACCACGGTGGCCACGGCGAAGTCGCGTCCCTGCTCGACCCACCGGTGCAGCTCTTCGGCGATGTCCAGCATCTCTCGGTCTCCTTAACAGCGGTTGCGTGCAGGGGATCTGGAAGCGCGTGTCAGTGCACGCCCATCCAGCTCTCGATCGGGTTGAGGGCGAAGAAGACGACGAAGATCACCGTCAGGCCCCACATGAACGCCCCGATCTCCCGGGCCTTGCCCTGGGCGATCTTGATGGCGACATAGCTGATGACTCCGGCCGCGACGCCCGCGGTGATGGAGTACGTGAACGGCATGATCACGACGGTGAGGAAGACCGGGATCGCGGTGGCGCGGTCGGCCCAGTCGACGTGCCGGGCGTTCATCATCATCATGGCGCCGATGACGACGAGAGCCGCCGCGGCGACCTCACCGGGGACGATCGCGGTGAGCGGCGTGAAGAACAGGCAGGCCGCGAAGAACAGACCGGTGATCACGGAGGACAGGCCCGTACGGGCGCCCTCCCCGACGCCCGTCGCCGACTCGACGAAGACCGTCTGGCCCGAGGCGCCGGCGACCCCGCCGACCGCTCCGCCCGCGCCGTCGATGAACAGCGCCTTGGAAAGACCCGGCATCCGGCCCTGCGCGTCGGCCAGCTTGGCCTCCGTGCCGACGCCGATGATCGTGGCCATCGCGTCGAAAAACCCGGCGAGCACCAGTGTGAAGACGATCATGCCGACCGTCATCGCGCCGACCTCGCCCCAGCCGCCGAACTCGACGTCGCCGAAGAGCGAGAAGTCCGGCATCGAGACGGCACTGCCGTGCAGTTCGGGGGCGCCGCTCGCCCACTGCTTGGGGTCGATGACGTCGAGGGCGTTCAGGACGACGGCCAGGACCGTGCCCGCGACGATGCCGATGAGGATCGCGCCGGGGACGGCGCGGGCCTGGAGCATGAAGATCAGGAGCAGCGTCGCGGCGAAGAGCAGCACGGGCCAGCCGGCGAGTTCGCCGGCCGGGCCGAGGGAGACCGGGGTCGCCTCGCCCTGGTGGACGAAGCCCGCCTTCACCAGGCCGATGAGCGCGACGAACAGGCCGATACCCATGGTGATCGCGTGTTTCAGCGCCAGCGGGATGGCGTTCATGATCATCTCGCGCAGCCCGGTGACGACCAGGAGCATGATGACGACGCCGTACATCACGCACATGCCCATCGCCTGCGGCCAGGTCATCTGCGGGGCGACCTGCGAGGAGAGCACGCCGGAGACGGAGAGTCCGGCGGCGAGGGCTAGCGGCACCTTGCCGAAGAAGCCCATGAGGAGCGTGCTGAAGGCGGCCGCGAACGCGGTCGCGGTGATCAGCGCCTGCTGGCCGAGGGTGTTCCCTGCGACGTCCTTGCCGGACAGGATCAGCGGGTTGAGCAGCAGGATGTACGCCATCGCCATGAAGGTGGTGGTGCCGCCGCGCACCTCACGCGCGACGGAGCTTCCCCGCTGGGATATGTGGAAGTACCGGTCGAGCCAGGACCGTCCGGCGGGGACGCGGCTACCCGCGCCCGCGTCGTCCGCGACGGTCTTCGGCTCCAGTGACTGCTGGGTCATGTGGGCCTGCTCCCAAGGTTCAAAGGGACACCCGCGCTAGCCGCCCTGACGGCCGCTCAACCACTTCAGTGGCTGCGGGATTTGGGAAAGTACTTCGGCCGCACGACCCGGGGGACGGCCCGAGACGAACGTTTCTCTGACATCTGATGGTGCGTCAAGTTCCGCGAGCGGTGCGGTACTTGAGTACTCCGGGCGGCGCGGCGAAGTGTGACGTTCCGTGCGCCGCCCGGAGAGTGCTAGGCGGTGCCGGTGAGGTGTTCGGGCCGTACCGGCGTCCGGTTGAGCTCCAGACCCGTCGCGTTCCGGATCGCCGCGAGGACGGCCGGGGTGGACGACAGGGTCGGTGCCTCGCCGATGCCACGGAGCCCGTACGGGGCGTGCTCGTCGGCGAGTTCGAGCACGTCGACCGGGATGGTCGGGGTGTCGAGGATGGTGGGGATCAGGTAGTCCGTGAAAGACGGGTTGCGCACCTTCGCGGTGACCGGGTCGACGATGATCTCCTCCATGACGGCCACGCCCAGGCCCTGGACGGTGCCGCCCTGGATCTGGCCGATGACGGACAGCGGGTTGAGCGCCTTGCCGACGTCCTGGGCGCAGGCCAGCTCGATGACCTTGACCAGGCCGAGTTCGGTGTCCACCTCGACGACGGCGCGGTGCGCGGCGAAGGTGTACTGGACATGGCCGAAGCCCTGCCCGGTGCGCAGGTCGAAGGCCTCCGTCGGACGGTGTCGCCACTCGGCCTCGATCTCGACGGCCGCGTCCTCAAGTACGTCCGCCAGGTCGGCGAGGACCTCGCCGCCGTCGGTGACGACCTTGCCGCCCTCCAGCAGCAGTTCGGCGGTGGCCCAGGCCGGGTGGTACGTACCGAACTTGCGGCGGCCGAGCTCCAGGACCTTCTCGCGGACGAGCTCGCAGGAGTTCTTGACGGCGCCACCGGTGACGTACGTCTGGCGGGAGGCCGAGGTCGAACCGGCCGAGCCCACCTGTGTGTCCGCCGGGTGGATCGTCACCTGGGTGACGCCCAGTTCGGTGCGGGCGATCTGCGCGTGGACGGTGACGCCCCCCTGGCCGACCTCCGCCATGGCCGTGTGCACGGTGGCGACCGGCTCCCCGCCGACGACCTCCATCCGCACGCGAGCGGTCGAGTAGTCGTCGAAGCCCTCGGAGAAGCCGACGTTCTTGATGCCGACCGCGTAACCGACGCCGCGTACGACGCCTTCGCCGTGCGTGGTGTTGGAGAGGCCACCCGGCAACTGGCGTACGTCGGCGGCCTCGCCGGCCGCGAGCCACTGCTGCTCCGGCGGCATCGGCATCGCCTTGACGCGGCGCAGGAGTTCGGCGACCGGCGCCGGGGAGTCGACCGGCTGCCCGGTCGGCATGATCGTCCCCTGTTCCATCGCGTTGAGCTGACGGAACGCGACCCGGTCCATGCCCACCTTGTCGGCGAGCCTGTCCATCTGGGCCTCGTAGGCGAAGCAGGCCTGCACGGCGCCGAAGCCGCGCATGGCGCCGCAGGGCGGGTTGTTGGTGTAGAGCGCGAGGGCCTCGATGTCGACGTTCTCGATGACGTACGGTCCCGCGCCCAGCGAGGCGGCGTTGCCGACGACCGCCGGGGAGGCGGAGGCGTACGCACCGCCGTCCAGGACGATCCGGGCCTTCAGGTGCGTGAGTTTGCCGTCCTTGGTCGCCCCGTGCTCGTAGTGGAGCTTGGCGGGGTGGCGGTGGACGTGCCCGAAGAAGGACTCGAAGCGGTTGTAGACGATCTTGACCGGTTTGCCGGTGCGCAGGGCGAGCAGGCAGGCGTGGATCTGCATCGACAGGTCCTCGCGGCCGCCGAACGCGCCGCCGACGCCGGACAGCGTCATCCGGACCTTGTCCTCGGGCAGGCCCAGAACCGGGGCGATCTGCTTGAGGTCGGAGTGCAGCCACTGGGTGGCGATGTAGAGGTCCACGCCGCCGTCCTCGGCGGGCACGGCGAGGCCGGACTCGGGGCCGAGGAAGGCCTGGTCCTGCATGCCGAAGGTGTACTCGCCCTCGACGATGAAGTCGGCGCGCTCCCGGGCGGCTTCGACATCTCCGCGGACGATCGGCTGACGGTGCACGACGTTCGGGTGCGGCACGTGGCCGATGTGGTGGTCGTCGCGGCCTTCGTGCACGAGGATCGCGTCCGGCGCGGTCGCCGACGCCTCGTCCGTGATGACCGGCAGTTCGCGGTACTCGACCTTGATCTTGGCGGCGGCGCGGCGCGCGGTCTCCGGGTGGTCGGCGGCGACGATCGCGACCGGCTCGCCGTGGTGGCGGACCTTGCCGTGGGCGAGGACCGGGGTGTCCTGGATCTCCAGGCCGTAGCTCTTCACGGCGGTCGGCAGGTCGTCGTACGTCAGGACGGCGTAGACGCCGGCCTGCGCGAGCGCCTCCGAGGTGTCGATCGACACGATCTCGGCGTGCGCGACCGTGGAGCGCAGGATCTGGCCCCAGAGCATGTCCTCGTGCCACATGTCGGACGAGTACGCGAACTCGCCGGTGACCTTGAGCGTGCCGTCCGGGCGCAGCGTCGACTCGCCGATGCCGCCCTTGGTCTTGGAGCCCTGGGTGATGTTGGTGGGTGTACCGGTCGTTCCCATGATCAGACCGCCTCGGACTGCCGGGCGGCCGCCAGGCGGACCGCGTCCATGATCTTCTCGTAGCCGGTGCAGCGGCACAGGTTGCCCGAGAGCGCCTCGCGGATGTCCGCGTCGGTGGGGGTCGGGTTGTGCTCCAGCATCTCGTCGGCCGCGACCAGCAGACCGGGGGTGCAGAAGCCGCACTGGACGGCGCCTGCGTCGATGAACGCCTGCTGGATGGGGGCGAGTTCACCGCCTTCACCGGTGTGGGAGTCCTGCGGTTTCGACTCCCACCGCTTGGCCTGGTCCAGGGAGGTACCGCAACCGCCGTGCTCGGCCCGCTGCTTGGCGTACTCCGCGAGCCCCTCCACCGTGACGACCTCGCGCCCTTCGACCTGCCCGGCGGCGACGAGACAGGAACACACCGGCACCCCGTCGAGGCGGACCGTGCAGGAGCCGCACTCGCCCTGCTCGCAGGCGTTCTTGGAACCCGGCAGACCCATCCGCTCGCGCAGCACGTACAGAAGGGACTCGCCCTCCCAGACGTCGTCGGCTTCCTGCTGACGGCCGTTGACCGTGAAATTGACGCGCATTACGCGACTCCCTCCGTGCGAGCGGCGCTGCCGCGGTACGACTCCCAGGTCCAGGTGAGCGTGCGGCGGGCCATGATGGCGACCGCGTGGCGGCGGTAGCTCGCCGTGCCACGGACGTCGTCGATCGGGTTGCAGGCGGCGGAGCAGAGGTCCGCGAACTGCTTGGCGACCGACGGGGTGATGATCCTGCCGTTGTCCCAGAAGCCGCCCTCTTCGAGCGCCGCGTTCAGGAACTCCTCGGCGGCCTTGGCGCGGACGGGTGTGGGCGCGGCGGAACCGATGCCGGTGCGGACCGTGCGCGAGGACGGGTGCAGGGCCAGGCCGAAGGCACAGACCGCGATGACCATGGCGTTGCGGGTGCCGACCTTGGAGTACTGCTGCGGTCCGTCGGCCTTCTTGATGTGTACGGCCCTGATGAGCTCGTCCGGAGCGAGCGCGTTGCGCTTCACGCCGGTGTAGAAGGCGTCGATCGGGATCAGGCGGGTGCCGCGGACGGACTCGGCCTCGACCTCGGCGCCCGCCGCGAGGAGGGCGGGGTGCGCGTCGCCGGCCGGGGAGGCGGTGCCGAGGTTGCCGCCGACACCGCCGCGGTTGCGGATCTGCGGGGAGGCCACCGTGTGGGAGGCGAGGGCCAGGCCGGGCAGCTCGCCGCGCAGCTGCTCCATGATCTTGGTGTAGGGCACGGAGGCGCCCAGGCGCACGCTCTCCTCGCCGACCTCCCAGTCGCTCAGCTCGCCGATGCGGTTCAGATCGAGGAGGTACTCGGGCCTGCGGTGGTCGAAGTTGATCTCGACCATCACATCGGTGCCACCCGCAATCGGCACAGCGGTGGGGTGCTCAGCCTTGGCGGCGAGCGCCTCCTCCCAGCTGGCGGGGCGAAGGAAGTCCATGAGTGGCTCTCTTCATTCGTATCGTGGTGGTCGCGGTGGTTCTGATCAAGCCAGATCGGGTGCGGCGGGCCCGGCTCGTTCATGAGTTGTTTACGCGGAGTGAGGCCAGTACACAGCGCCGTCCTCCATGAGGGTCAGTCACGGAAACCATGAAGGAGTTGGCTGGCCAGGGTGTGCATCTTGTAGATTCGTATGAACGGAGGTCGTCAGTAACGTCTCTGTTTTTCCCTGGAAACAGTGAGCACAGCTCTCGAAAGCCCAGGACACAGGCTCAAGCGGGTGGTGGATCCTCCCGCGGGGTCCTCACCCCGGCGCCATCCCGCGGGGTCCTCACCCCGGCGCCATACAGATCCATCGTAGATTTCGAGACAAAGATCGGCGGCGACGAGAATGCGGCTGCGCGCACTGCTGGACACCGACGCGCTGGGCCTGCGGCTGCTCGGCGGCGAGGACGAGCTGGACCGCACCGTACGCGGTGTGATGACCACGGACCTCAAGGACCCCAGTCGCTATCTCTCGGGCGGCGAGCTGGTCCTCACCGGTCTCGCCTGGCGGCACGACGCCGCCGACTCCGAGCCCTTCGCCCGCATCCTCGCGGGCGCCGGGGTCGCGGCCCTCGCCGCGGGTGAGGCGGAGCTCGGCGACGTCCCGGACGATCTGATCCAGGCCTGCGCACGGCACCGGCTGCCGCTGTTCGGGGTGAACGAGTCGGTGGCCTTCGCGACGATCACCGAGCACGTCGTACGGCAGGTCTCGGGCGAGCGGGCCGGGGATCTGGCGGCCGTGGTGGACCGGCACCGGCGGATGATGACCTCCGGCCCCGCGGGCGGCGGGCCCGATGTCGTCCTGGACCTGCTCGGCTCCGACCTGGATCTGCGGGCGTGGGTGCTCTCCCCCACCGGCCGACCCATCGCGGGCTCGAAGCTCGCGGGGGCCGCGCTGCCGCCGGACGTCTGCGCCAAGCTGGCCGCCGGCCATCTGGCGGCGGCACGCACCGGGCGCCGGGGGCCGCACCGGGTCACGGTCGGCACAACGACGTACTCGCTCTTCCCCGTCCCCTCCTCGGGCCGCTCCACGGGCGCGTCCCGGGATGTGCGCGAGACGGTGCTCTCCGACTGGCTGCTCGCGGTCGAGGCGGACGCCGGGGACTGGCCCGAGGAGCGGCTCGATCTGCTCCAGGGCGTCACCCAGCTGATCTCGGTCGAGCGGGAGCGGCGGGACTCGGCCCGCGCGGTGCGCCGGCGGCTCGCGCAGGAGGTCCTGGAGCTGGTGCAGACGGGTGCCGCGCCCGCCGAGATCGCGGCGCGGCTGCGGGTCGCCGCTCCGGTGCTGCTCCCCGGGCTCGGCGCGGCCCCGCACTGGCAGGTGGTCGTGGCCCGCGTCGAGTGGGACGGCGGGGACATCGAGGGCTGCCTGGTCGCCCAGTCGCTCCTTGAGGAGATCCTCGTCAACCCGCTGTCCTCGGGCACCGAGCACTCCGATCGCATCGCCGTCGCCCACACCGGCGAGGAGGCCGTCGCCCTGCTCGCGCTCCCCGCGGTGTCCTCGGAGCACGGCGGTTCGGAGCCCGGACTGCTCGCCGAGACACTTCTTGAGGCCGTACGGGACCCGCTGACCGCCGGACTGAACGACGACGGGCGGCTCACGCTCGGCGTCAGCGCCGCCGTGCACTCGGCGGAGGGGCTGCGCGGCGCGCTGGAGGAGGCCCGGCACGCGCGTCGGGTCGCCGCGGCGCGTCCTGGGCGGGTGTGCGCGGCCGGGCACCAGGAGCTTGCCTCGCACGTGCTGCTGCTGCCCTTCGTGCCGGACGACGTACGCCGGGCGTTCACGGCCCGGCTGCTCGATCCGCTGCGGGACTACGACCGCCGCCATCGCGCCGAGCTGATTCCCACCCTGGAGGCGTTCCTCGACTGCGACGGCTCCTGGACGCGCTGCGCCACCCGTCTCCACCTGCACGTCAACACGCTGCGCTATCGCGTGGGGCGTATCGAGCAGTTGACGAGCCGTGACCTTTCACGCCTGGAGGACAAGCTGGACTTCTTCCTGGCACTGCGAATGAGCTGATTTCTGACTCCTCGGATGCGCCGAGTGACAGCCATGACTTTGTGAAATCCTTCACCCACCCCCTTGGCCGGGCCCGGTGATCCGTGCTGAGATGCCACCACTCAACAGCTCAATGGTGTGCTCGGGGAGGGCAACGTGGCGCATTCCGCCATGTCTGGTTCCGGAACGACCGCAGGTGACGATCCACTCCAGACCGCGGTATGGCGGCTGCGCTCGCGCGCCTGCTGGGCCGACGCGGCGGCGCTGCTCGATCCGGGCACCGCGGGAGCGGCGCTGCAGAGAGCTTCGCTTCTCGTCGAGGGGTGTCTGTACACCGAGCAGGGCTGGGCCGCGGCGGAGGACGCGCTGCGGACGGCGGAGGCGGTGGCACGCAGCGACGACGAGCGGGGCGCGGCGGCGTGTGAGCGCGGGCAGCTCGCGTACGCGGCCACACTGCTCGGCGTACGGGACCGGGCGGACGAGGCGCGGGCCGCGCTGAGCCGCGCCGCCGCGCTGATCACGCCCGGGGCACGGGGACGGGCACTGCTGGACTTCCGGCGCGGGCTGGTCGCCCAGAACCTCGCGCACTCCCCGGAGTCCGCCCGCGCCGCCTACCGGCGCGCCCACGCGGGCGCCACGGCGCAGGGCGACTCGCTGCTGCTCTCCTTCACCTGGCGCCACCTCGCCGGACTCGCGCTACAGGAGGGCGAGTTGGCGGAGGCCCGGCACGGCTTCGCCGAATCCCTGCGGATCCGCGAGGAGTTGGGCTTCCTCGTCGGTACGGTCCCCGCCCTCGCCTCGCTGGCGGACGCCGAGACCGAGCCGGAGGCGTCCCGGCTACGGGCCGAGGCGGGACGGCTGTTCCGGCTCCTGGGCGGCGTACCGACCTGGCTGGCCCAGCAGTTGGACCCGCCTGCGGCAACTGCTTAGGTCCTGTTGTCATATTCCCGTCGTCCGGATGGTGGCCGCGCGGCGTCAGGTGCGTGCTCTCGGCGTGCCGGGCGTGGACCCTCGTACTGGACGTACTTGGGTCCGCGCCCGGTGCGGCGAGAGGGCGTGCATGGCGTCGCGAGGCAGACGGGAATGTGAGGCAGACGGGAATGTGACGACAGGGCCTGGCTGCCACTAACTGTCCTGGACGTCCGTCCACAGGTTCTGGACGAACGTCCAGGCCTCGGTGCGCAGTTCGGGGTTCTGGACGAGGAGGACGACGGCGCCCACGAGGAGGGCCAGCTTCAGCAGACCGCCGAGGCCGGAGCTCGCGCCACCGCGGCGGCCCTGTTCGTTCATCTGGCGGAATCGGCGCAAATCGTCGGACCGCTGCGGGCCGGGATCGGGATACATCGTCGGTCGCCCCCGAGCGTAGGAGTGGTCGTGCCTGTGCGGGGGAGCACGCCACCGTCCGGCCACCGGGTTGCCCCTGTACGGGACTTGTTGCACAGAACCCACCCGTCCGTGACACGGCCCCCTCGAAGGGGACATACGGCGACGACGTGCGCGGAGATCACGCGCCCGCGAAGTGCTCCCGCAGGAGCGACTGCACGACCGGCAGGTCCTGGGCGACGAGCGCTTCCAGGAGTGCGGTGTGTTCGGCGGCGTCGGCGACGAGGTCGGCGCGGCCGCGGGTGGCGGGGCCGCCGACCAGGGGCCACTGGGCGCGGCGGTGCAGGTCGTCGGCTGTCCGCACCAGCTGGCTGTTGCCGGCGAGGGCGAGGATCGCGCGGTGGAAGACGCGGTCGGACTCGGCGTAGGTCGCGCGGCAGCCCAGGGACGCGGCCCGGACCGTCGCGTCGGAGAGCGGGCGCAGCTCGGCCCAGCGCGCGGCGGGCACCGTGCGGGCCAGCCGCAGCATCACCGGGACCTCGATCAGGGCGCGGATCTCGGCGAGTTCGGCCAGTTCGCGGGTGCCGCGTTCGACGACCCGGAACCCGCGGTTGGGCACGACCTCGACGGCACCTTCGAGTGCGAGCTGCTGCATCGCCTCGCGTACGGGTGTCGCGGACACCCCGAAGCGTTCACCGAGCACGGGCGCCGAGTAGACCGCCCCGGGCGTGAGTTCGCCCGCGACGAGCGCGGCGCGCAGGGCGTCGAGGATCTGCCCGCGTACGGAGGCGCGCTGTACGACGGGACGCGCGCTCTCGGCACGGGGGCGCGGGACGGGCGCCTCGCTGTGCGTGTGCTCGCCACGGACCTCGGCGGCACCGACAGCGGGGGCCTCGGCTCCGGAGGTGGCTGCCTGCCCGGGCGCTCCCAGGGCGGCGGCCGCCCCAGGCGTGGCGACACCCCGCTCCCGGTCCACGTCCGCGGCCTGCGGCTGTGCGGGCACTCGAACGGTCCCGGTACGCAGGTCCGGGATTCCCACTCCGGTGGAGCCGTACGCGCTGCGTGGGCCGGCCTGCTCCACGGGAACCTCCTCCGGGCTTGTCGGCACTTGGGGGCCAATGCGGTGGTTGTTACTCGTCCGTCAAGCACCATAGGCCCAGTCGCCGTCAGTTCAAACCTCGACGACACCGGGTAAGGTAAGGCTTACCTGTCAGCGATCGTGAAATGGTGGTCTTCGCATGCGCGTTCCCGCCCCGACCGCAGGCACCTCGGCCCTGGCCGGCGCCCGTCCGGCCCGTTCGGTCGTCGCGGACACCTACGCCCGGCTGACCGGGGTCTTCCCCGACCTGAGCGTCACGGAGCTCGGGCCCGGAGAAGCGGCTCCCCAGGACACCGGCTGGGTCACGGCAGCAGGGCTCGCGGAGGGCGGCGCCGACCTCGACGCGTTCCTGGCGTGGGACGAGGCGCAGGTGATCGAGGACTACGGGCAGCGGGGGCGCCCCGACGTGATCGCCGGCTTCGGGCTCCACCGTTACGCCTGGCCGGCCTGTCTGCTGATCACCCTGCCGTGGTTCCTGAAGCGCCGCGTGCCCCGCTTCCCTGTGGAGCACGTCACATTCCAGCGGACCCTCGGCCGGATGGCGGTGCGGACCGGTGAATTCGCCTGCCTGCCCGACGACCCCGCGGCAGGCCTGCCCGGCGCCCACGTCGTAGCGGACGAGGAGACCCTGCGGGCCGAGGTGCGGGCCGCGGTGGCCGAGCACCTGGAGCCGGTACTCGGCGGCTTCGGACCGCGCATGCGGCGGCGCGCCGCGCCCTGTGGGGCATGGCGACCGACGAGATCGTCGAGGGCCTGTGGTACGTCGCCGGCCTCCTCGGCGAGGAGCGGCGCGCGATGAACGAGCTGGAGCTGCTGCTGCCGGGATCCACCGGGCCCTATGCCGGTTCCCCCGCGTTCCGTGAACTGACCGGGCCGAACGGGGAGTCGCTGCCCACTCGCGACCGGGTGAGCTGCTGCCTCTTCTACACGCTGCGCCCCGAGGACACCTGCGCCACCTGCCCGCGCACCTGCGACCAGGACCGCGTCACCAAGTGGACGGCTGCCGCGGCAAGTTGAGGCACCATCGAGAACAAGCCACCCTCACACATGCCTTAAGATCAACTCTCGCGGTACTCCCCATGGGCGCATCCCGCGGATTACGGGCGTTTCACAGTTTCCTCACATGTCGCAGGCGCTTTCCGTTGAACCACCCGTACGAGTAGTGTTAATCGCACTCAACTCCCGTCCCTCGCGCGGTAGTTCGAGCAGAATGTCGCCCTGCGCATCCCCTTGCACTCCGTTGGCGGCCTCTTGCCCCGAAAACCCCTGAGGGCCGATGGGATTGGGCCACTATGACGGGCGTTACGCCCTATCCCAATGCAAGGGACCCCAGATGAGACTGACCGACATATCGCTGAACTGGCTGCTTCCGGGCGCCGTTCTGCTCCTGGGCCTGCTGGCGGCGGTGGCGGTGCTCGCGCGCGGCAAGCGGTCCGGGGTGAAAGCGGCGAGCACGGAAGACACCTGGGAGCGCAGCGAGGAGCGCCGCAGGCGCAAGGAGGCCATATACGGAACGGCCTCCTACGTGCTGCTCTTCTGCTGTGCCGCGGTCGCGGCCGCGCTCTCCTTCCACGGTCTTGTCGGCTTCGGCAAGGAGAACCTGAACCTCTCTGGCGGCTGGGAGTACCTGGTCCCGTTCGGTCTCGACGGCGCGGCCATGTTCTGCTCCGTGCTCGCGGTGCGCGAGGCCAGTCACGGCGACGCGGCGCTCGGCTCCCGGATACTCGTGTGGACCTTCGCCGGCGCCGCCGCCTGGTTCAACTGGGTGCACGCCCCTCGTGGCATCGACAACGCGGGCGCCCCGCAGTTCTTCGCCGGAATGTCGCTGTCCGCCGCCGTGCTGTTCGACCGCGCGCTGAAGCAGACCCGCCGTGCCGCGCTGCGTGAACAGGGCCTGGTCCCGCGTCCGCTGCCGCAGATCCGGATGGTCCGCTGGCTGCGCGCGCCCCGCGAGACGTACAGCGCCTGGTCGTTGATGCTCCTGGAGAACGTGCGCACCCTTGACGAGGCCGTGGACGAGGTGCGCGAGGACAAGCGCCAGAAGGAGCAGACCCGACTGCGCCGCCGCAACGAGGAGCGTGTCGAGCGGGCGCACCTCAAGGCGCTCAGCCGTGGTCACAAGGCGTTGCCCGGCCCCGGCCCCGGTGGTGGCGGTGGCGGACGGGAGCTTGAGACGGCGACCGTGGAGCGGACCTCCGCCCAGGCCTCCGCGGAGCCTGCCATATCGGCCCCGGAGCAGCTGCCCGTCCGCTCGCGGCCCTCGCTTCAGCCCGTCCGCAAGAGCAGCGCCGAACCGTTCACCGTCGATCTCACCGCGGAGGACGACACGATGGCCCTGCCGCGTCTCGACTCCCTGGAGCGCAAGCTCAAGGATCTTGAGCAGCAGTTCGGCTAGGAACGACCAGATGTAACGGCCCTTCGGCCAGGGTCGCGAACACTGGGACGGCGGCGCGGTAGCTCTACACCGCGCCGCCGTCCAGTTCGAACCACACCGCCTTGCCCACGCCGTGCGCCCGCACCCCCCACGCGTCCGCGAGGGACTGGACGAGGATGAGACCCCTGCCGTGCGTACCGTCGTCGGCGTTCGGTACCCGCAGCGTGGGTCTGCGTCCTACGAAGTCCCTTACTTCCACCCGGAGTCCACGGGGCCCGACGGTGGCCGTCAGGACCGCGTCGTGGTCGGTGTGGATGAGTGCGTTGGTGACGAGCTCGCTGGTCAGCAGCTCGGCCACGTCCGACCTTCCCGGCCTCCCCCAGTGCCGTAACAGTTCCCGCAGCGCCTTACGGACCTCGGGCACCGCCCGCAGGTCCGCCCTGCCCAGCCTCCGCCTGAGCTGTGCTCCGCCCGGCCGGCCCATCGCGCTGTCGGCCGCTTCCTCCACCGCTTCCCCGGAGGAGACCCCGATAGCCACCGGACCACCTCCTCGCCCCTGCCTCTTCATGACCCCCGCCTGCGCGCCGATGTCGGTTTCCCTCCCACTCGAACACGTTCACGGGATCCATGCCCCGTCAGGAACGCGACAGTCATGTCGAATGGTCAACAACCGTTCGTACGGGAGCGCATGGGGGGACGGCCCTGGTGGAAGGAGACTCTGGTGGAGGCGGTTGCGCCTGCCGTTCGGGACGGCACCCGGCCGACGGGTCCCGCACGCCTACGGACCCACCTCCGTCGGGACACCCCGACCAGGACCGATCGGCCCAACTACCCATGCGACGCTGCCGATCCGAACGTATACAGTCCGTCCGGCGACTCGGGCCGAGAGCGTTGGGCCGATACGGGGGGAGCCGACGCCCCTATGGGCGAGGCATGTTCCGAAGGTTGGCGCGGGCCATCTGTACCATTCGTCCCACTCCCCCGTCCAGCACGACCTTCGACGCCGACAGCGCGAAGCCCGTCACCATCTCCGCGCTGATCTTCGGCGGGATGGACAGGGCGTTGGGGTCGGTGACGACGTCGACAAGGGCGGGGCCCTTGTGCCTGAAGGCGTCCTTGAGCGCGCCGGCGAGTTCCTTGGGCTTCTCCACGCGCACACCGTAGGCACCGCAGGCGCGGGCCACGGCGGCGAAGTCGGGGTTCTTGTTCGTGGTTCCGAACGAGGGCATCCCGGCGACCAGCATCTCCAACTCGACCATGCCCAGGGAGGAGTTGTTGAAAAGGACGATCTTCACCGGCAGGTCGTACTGGACGAGGGTGAGGAAGTCACCCATCAGCATGGAGAACCCGCCGTCCCCGGACATCGACACGACCTGCCGCTTCCGGTCGGTGAACTGGGCGCCGATGGCCATCGGCAGCGCGTTCGCCATCGAGCCGTGCGAGAACGAACCGATCACCCGGCGGCGGCCGTTGGGCGTGATGTAGCGGGCCGCCCAAACATTGCACATCCCCGTGTCGACGGTGAACACCGCGTCCTCGGCGGCGAGTTCGTCGACCAGCGAGGCGACGTACTCGGGGTGGATCGGAACGTGCTTCTCCACCTTCCTCGTGTACGCCTTGACGACTCCTTCGAGCGCGTCGGCGTGCTTCTTCAGCATCTTGTCGAGGAAGCGCCGGTTCTCCTTGGGCTTCACCCGCGGGATGAGACAGCGCAGGGTCTCCAACACATCGCCCCACACGGCCAGTTCCAGCTTGGAGCGGCGGCCCAGGCGCTCGGGACGGACGTCGACCTGGGCGATCTTGACGTCGTCGGGGAGGAAGGCGTTGTACGGGAAGTCGGTGCCGAGCAGGATGAGGAGATCGCACTCGTGCGTCGCTTCGTAGGCGGCGCCGTAGCCAAGCAGACCGCTCATGCCGACGTCGTACGGGTTGTCGTACTGGATCCACTCCTTGCCCCGCAGCGCGTGCCCGACCGGGGACTTGATCTTCTCCGCGAATTCCATGACCTCGGCGTGCGCGCCCGCGGTGCCGCTGCCGCAGAAGAGGGTGACCTTGTCCGCCTCGTCGATCATCGCGACGAGCTTGTCGATCTCGGCGTCGCCCGGGCGGACGCTGGGCCGGGAGGTGACGAGGGCTGTCTCCAGGGTCTTGTCGGGGGCGGGCTCGGAGGCGATGTCGCCGGGGAGCGAGACGACGCTGACGCCGGACTGGCCCACCGCGTGCTGAATGGCGGTCTGGAGCAGCCTCGGCATCTGCTTCGGGTTGGAGATCATCTCGTTGTAGTGGCTGCACTCGTTGAACAGCCGCTCGGGGTGGGTCTCCTGGAAGTACCCGAGGCCGATCTCGCTGGAGGGGATGTGGGAGGCGAGGGCCAGCACCGGGGCCATCGAGCGGTGGGCGTCGTACAGACCGTTGATCAGGTGCAGGTTTCCGGGGCCGCAGGAGCCGGCGCAGGCGGCGAGCCTGCCGGTGACCTGGGCCTCGGCGCCCGCGGCGAAGGCGGCGGTCTCCTCGTGCCGGACGTGGATCCAGTCGATGGCGGAGTTGCGCCGGATCGCGTCCACGACCGGGTTGAGGCTGTCGCCGACGACCCCGTACAGCCGCTTCACTCCCGCGCGGACGAGGATGTCGACGAACTGTTCGGCGACGTTCTGCTTGGCCATGACTTCACGTGCCCTTCGGTATCCGGAGATCCCTCTGGGTTCCATGAATCCACAAGCCCAACCGTTACGCCTCCCAAACGGCCGCGGCTGTTCGATCATCGGCGTATCCCTTGACCCGCACCTGGGTGTCCGCGAGGAACGCGGCCAGACCCGGCGGTTCCGCCGCCGACCATCGCGCCGTCAGATGCTCCGCGAGCTCCGGTTCGCCCCGCAGGGGCTCCGCGAGGCCGCCGGTGCACAGCAGGAGCGTGTCACCCGGGCGGGCGACGGAGGCACGGAAGCGGAACGGAGCGCGGGGCGGCTCGGCGATCGCCTCGTACGGGCTCGGAGGTGTCGTGATCCCCAGGTCCATGGTGAGCCGGTCGCCCTCCGGGGTCTCGTGGGGCAGCGACCCGAAGCCGACCACGGCCTCGCCGGTGGTGTCGGCGACCCGCGGCTCGATGTCCTGCCACTCGCCGTCCCGCAACCGGAACAGGCCGCCCGCCCCGATGCCGAAGAAGACGCGCGTACGGCATTCGGGGTCGGCGGGCAGCAGCAGGCACCGCAGGCTCGCGGTGTACTCCTCGGGTTCGATGCCTTGCTCGGCCGCGCTGGCCCGCAGTTTGCCGAGGCTGCGGTCGGTGAGCCGGTGCAGCCCCGACTTCAGGTCGCCGCGGCGGGCGGCCCTGATGTCCTCGGCCAGCCGTGCGTGACTGCGCCCGACGGCCCGCCCGATCCACCGGCAGGCCTCGGCCGCCGCCAGGTGCGCGCCGGGCGTGGCGCGGGCCCCGGTCGCCATCGCGACCAGCACGAGCGCCTGCTCCCCCGTACCGAACCGGGCGGTGAGCAGCGAGTCCCGGCGTGGCTCGCCCCGGTAGCGCGCGGAGTCCCCGCGTACGGAGACGGCCCGCAGCGTGCTGGTTCCGTACCGCGCCCCGTCCAGCACCGTGTCGGCGACCAGGTCGTCGAGTTCGTCGGGGTCGGCGGGCGGGAGGGAGGTGGGCTCGGCGTCGTAGGTGGGCGGGCCCGAGCCGACGTAGTCGACGGCGGGGGGCTGCTGGAGGACGGAGAGGGTGGGTTCGCGGTCCCGGAGCGTGTCCATGACGGCATCCCGGAGGGCGGGGAGCGGCGGGGCGTCCTCGGGCGCGGGGGCGTTCGGGCCCGGAGCGCTCGGGGTCGGGGCTTCCGAGACCGGGGCTTGGGACACAGGAGCTTCGGATACGGGGGCTTCCGATACGGGAGCGTTCGAGTCGAGTACGTCCGCCGCGGGTGACTCCGTGGACGTGCGGCTCGGGGGCTCCTGCGGGTGGAATCCCGGCGGGGTCGGCCCCGGCGGGAAGATGGCGGGAACGGACGGGTCGACGGCCGGCTCGGTGGGCGGAGCGGCAGCCGGACCCGGGGGCGGACCGGCGGGCGGAGCCTGCCAGGAACCGGGATCGGGGCTCCGTCTGAGGCCGGGGCTCGGTTGGGGGGCGTCGCCGCGGTCCCAGCGGCCGGGGCGCTGCTCGGGCACGGCGGGGGGCCGCTCCGGCTGAGGCGGGACGTCGAGCTCGGGCGTCCGCCCCGGTCGCGGAGCGGCCGCGGGCTCAAGACCCACCGTCCCCGCGGCCGACGCGAACCGGTCGTCGAGGGAATCGGCCACGGCCGCTGGCCCCGTGTCCTCGGTGGAGTCGTCGTACAACTGCCCCCACCAGTCGTCCTCATGACCGGTGGGCTTCTCCCCCTGCTGGCTCATGCCCCTAATTGTCCACCGCGGGAGCCGGATGAAAACGGGGCATCCGGAAAAACCGGCCAAGGGACTGGCCATCGAACGGCGTGTCGGATGAACCGTCGAACGGCGATACGAGGGAAACCGGCACGCGCGAGCCCGGAAAGATACCGCCGGGCGGTCCCACCCCCCACGGGAGAACCGCCCGGCGGCGCCGGAGTGACCAGGGCCGGCGCACGCGCACGCCGTAGGCCCGGGTCACGGTCTGGTTGACTGAATTGTCGCACTGTTGGTCCGTTCGACCCAGTGTGACTTGCTTTCCTGAAGCTCCGCTGTGATTCACGGCCGTGCTCGACCCACCCATGACGCCCCCGAACAGGGTATTACGGGCGGCGCTTGTCACTGCGGTGGCGTGAGCTTGTCAGAGAGGCAGGGGGTGCGGCGATGATGTGCGGAGGCGGGTTTGCGCCATGGCTGTTTTCCGCCATCGACGCCACCGACCTGCTGAAACGATTCCTGGGGAGGGACGTCGCCGCATGCTGGGAGCGATAGGCCTGGACGAGACGCACGAGACGGCGTACCGGGCGCTGGTGTCCGTGGGCGCCGCCGACCTGCCCGATCTCGCGCGGCGGCTCACGCTCGGCGAGTACGACACGGAGCGCGCCCTGCGCCGCCTTGAACGGCACGGACTCGCCGCGCAGTCCTCGGCGCGCCCGGGCCGCTGGGTCGCCGCCCCGCCCGGTGTGGCCCTTGGCGCGCTGCTCACCCAGCAGCGGCACGAGCTGGAGAAGGCGGAGCTGGCGGCCGCGCTGCTCGCCGAGGAGTACCGCGGGCAGGTCGCCGAACCCGCCGTGTACGACCTGGTCGAGGTGGTGATCGGCGCCGCGGCGGTTTCGCAGCGCTTCCTGCAGCTCCAGCTCGGCGCGGCCGAGGAGGTGTGCGCGCTGGTCACCGGCAACCCGGTCGTCGTCTCCGGAAGGGAGAACGACGCGGAGGAGCAGGCCGCGGGCCGGGGGGTCCGCTACCGCGTGGTCGTCGAGCGGGCGGTCCTCGGCCTGCCCGACGGGATCACCGAGCTGTCCGCGGCGCTCGGCCGGGACGAGCGGGTGCGGGTGGTGGACAGGGTGCCGAGCAAGCTGGTGATCGCCGACCGGACGCTCGCGATGGTGCCGCTCACCTCGCGTACCGCAGAGCCCGCCGCGCTGGTCGTCCACGAGAGTGGACTGCTTGGGCTGCTCTCCGAGCTGTTCGAGTCGGTGTGGCGCGACGCGCTGCCACTGCGGCTCGGCGGTGCGGGCGTCGCGGAGCAGGAGGCGGACGGCCCGGACGGGACCGATCTGGAAATCCTGTCCCTGTTGCTGGCCGGGCTGACCGACGCGAGCGTCGCCAAGCAGCTCGATCTGGGACTGCGGACCGTGCAGCGCCGGGTGAAGCGGCTGATGGAGCTGACGGGCGTGACGACCCGGCTCCAGCTGGGCTGGCACGCCTACGAGAAGCGCTGGGTGGCACGGGACTGACCTGCGGTTTCCCGTCGGCTCAGGCAGGCTGTGCAGATGGGAGCGTGGGAACTCCTGCTGGTCGGCGTGGTGATACTGCTCGGCCTGGCGGGAGTACTGGTGCCCGGCGTACCGGGGTCGTGGCTCGTATGGGCCGCGGTCCTGTGGTGGGCACTGGACGACACCCGGGCGCTCGCCTGGGTCGTGCTCGTGGGCGCGACCGGGGTCCTGCTGCTGTCCCAGGCGGTCCGGTGGATGCTGCCGCCCCGAAGGCTGCGGCAGAGCGGGGCAACCCCTCGAATGGCGGTATACGCCGGGGCCGGGGCGCTGCTCGGTTTCTTTCTGGTGCCGGTGGCGGGCGCGATACCCGGCTTCCTCTGCGGGATCTATCTCTGCGAGCGGCTGCGTCTGGGCGGACACGGGCGGGCAATGGCGTCGGTGCGGACGGGAATGCGGGCCGGCGGGTGGAGTGTGCTGACGGAGCTGTTCACGTGCTTGCTGATCATGGGGGCGTGGCTGGGGGCGGTGGTCTGGGGCTGAGCCCTACGGCTTTCGTCCCGGCTCTTCTGATCAAGGAGTCCAGGCTGTCAGCGTGGCCAGGTCGATCGAGTCGGCCATCGCCTTCATGCCCGCGTCGTTGAAGTGGAGGTGGTCGCCGGGGTCGTACGCGGGGAGGATGCGGCTCGGCAGGGCCGGGTCGCGGACCACGGCGTCGAAGTCGACGACCGCGTCGAAGAGACCGCGGGTGCGGATCACGGTGTTGACCTTCTGGCGCACGGCCTCGCGGGCCGGCGTGTGGGCGCTGTGCCCGCCGTACGGCGTGAGGGTCGCCCCGATGACACGGATTCCTCGGGCGTGCGCGCGGCTCACCAGGCGCCGGTACGCGTCCTCGATGGCGGGGTCCTTCTGCTCCGGGGAGCCCTTGATGTCGTTGATGCCCTCCATCACGATCACCACGCGTACGCCGGTACGGGAGAGGGCGTCGGCGTCGAAGCGGGCCAGCGCGCTGGGCCCGTTGCCTTCGAGCAGGAGGCGGTTTCCGGAGATCCCCGCGTTGAGGACGCCGAGCCGGCGGTTCGCCGGAAGGGCCTTCAGACGGTCGGCGAGCCGGTCGGGCCAGCGGTGGTTGGCGCTGAACCCGGATCCGGTTCCGTCGGTGATGGAGTCGCCGAGCGCGACCACGCTGCCGGTGGCGGAGGTGCCGAGTACGTCGACGCCGGTCACGTAGTACCAGTTGCCGATGTCGACCGTGTACGCGGTGCCGCTCTCCTCGGTGGTCGAATTGCCTTCGGGTGCCACGAAGTTGGCCTGGATGGCGGAGCGGTGGTAGGTCGCCGGGCCCGAGTCGGCGGGGGTGTGCACCGAGACCAGGAGGTTGGCGTCGGCGGGGATCGGGATGTACACGGGGTCGGTCACCAGGTCCGTGCCCGCCGGGATCGTCACTTTCCCGGCGCCCCCGAAGGTGGCGGTGCGCATCGAACCCGCGACGGCCTTCGGGCTTCCTGGCGCGCCCGGTTCTTGCAAGGCGACGGTGACCGCGCCGAGTTGGAGCGGCTGTGTGCCGAGCCGGTTGGAGATCCGGATACGGGCCGCGCTGCCACCGACGCTGGTGTGCACGACGTTGCGCACCGTGGCGCCGGGCAGCGCGGGGACGGTGCCGGAGGGGGCGCCCTCCCAGGTTCCGGTCCACGTGGGGGTGGGGGCGAGGGCGAACGGGCCGGGGGCCGGCCCCGCGTCGGCTCGCGCGGACGGTGGGGCGAGAACGAGGGTCGTCACCAGGACCGTGAGGACATGCCGGACCTTGATCGCGCGGGTCATGCGCCCAAGGGTTCCCGAACGGTCGGTCCCGCCAACGCACTCCGGCCCCATTGCACGCCATTGGGCGCACGTCCGTACACCCGTCCTACGACCACGGCCCTACGCCCAGGATCCGATGCGCTGCCGCACGCCGGAGTGTTTGGCTGCTGCCATGACCGAATTCAGCGAGGCCGAGCGCGAGTACCTCAAGTCGCAGCGGCTGGGGCGGCTGGCCACCGTCGACGCCCACGGGCAGCCGCAGGCGAACCCCGTCGGCTACTTCCCGCAGGACGACGGGACGATCCTGATCGGCGGCTACTCGATGGGGTCCACCAAGAAGTGGCGCAACCTGCAGAAGAACCCGAAGGCCGCCCTCGTCGTCGACGACATCGTCAGCCTCCAACCGTGGAAGGTCAGAGGCCTCGACATCCGAGGAGAGGCCGAACTCCTCACCGGGCCGCACGACTTGGGACCGCACTTCAGTGAGGAGCTGATCCGTTTGCATCCGCGGCGGATTCATAGTTGGGGGCTGGAGGACTGAGGCGGGGGTGGGGCGGAGGGTTTTTTCGCCCCCTCCGCCCCTACCCGTCACTTGCCCCTGGGGGGCTGCCGCCCCCAGACCCCCACATCGGCCTGAACGGCTTCGTCCTCAAACGCCGGACGGGCTGAAAGCGCCGCCCCATCGGCCGGGGCTGACGAGTGCCGGCCCCACGGGTGGGCGGGGACCGGGACGGCACCACCTGGTCCTCAGACGCCGGACCGGCTGAAAGACCTCCCCCGGCCGGAGCTGAAGACTGCCGCCCCCACGGGTGGGCGGGGACCGGGACGGCACGCGCTCGTTCTCGAATGCCCGGCGGGCTGAAAGAACTCCGGCGTCGGTCGGTGCGCGTCTACCGGCGGCCCCTCTTCGCCTCCATCGCCGCGCGGCCCTCCGCGCCCTTTCGCTTCCAGTCCTTGCGGATCTCCGCCCGGAGCCTGGCGTCCGTCTTTGCGACGATGCGCTGGTTCTCGCGGAGGAGTTTGCGGTAGCTGTCGAGACGGCGTTCGGGGAGAGTGCCGGAGTCGACCGCGGCGAGGACGGCGCAGCCGGGTTCGGCTGTGTGGGCGCAGTCGTGGAAGCGGCAGTGGGTGGCGAGTTGTTCGATCTCGGCGAAGACCTGGCCGACGCCGGTC
This sequence comes from Streptomyces sp. NPDC058470, assembly GCF_042721055.1. Classification (NCBI taxonomy): domain Bacteria; kingdom Bacillati; phylum Actinomycetota; class Actinomycetes; order Kitasatosporales; family Streptomycetaceae; genus Streptomyces; species Streptomyces sp. NPDC058470. The sequence continues at coordinate 127,477 of NZ_JBHXMF010000003.1, read as the reverse complement.
TCAGCGTCCCAGAGGCCCACGCCGCGCAGGCCGGGTGTATCGATGAGGACGCCGCCGCCGGGGAGGGCGAGGAGGTTGCGGGTCGTCGTGGTGTGACGGCCCTTGCCGTCGACATCACGCGTGGCCTGTACCTCCATGACGTCCTCGCCGAGCAGGGCGTTGGCGAGGGTCGACTTGCCCGCGCCGGACTGTCCGAGGAGCACGGTCGTACCGCCGGAGAGCACGGCCTCCAGTACGTCGAGGCCCTCCCCGGTGTTTGCGCTCACCGGCAGCACCGGCACGCCCGGCGCCGTCGTGCCGGTGTCCTCCACGAGGTGCCCGAGCGTCGCCGGGTCCGGCACGAGGTCGGCCTTGGTGAGGACGACCACCGGTTGCGCGCCGGACTCCCAGGCCAGGGCCAGGAAGCGTTCGACGCGACCGAGGTCGAGTTCAACGGCCAGGGACACCGCCACGACCGCGTAGTCGACGTTGGCCGCGAGGATCTGCCCCTCGGAGCGCTTGGAGGAGGTGGAGCGTACGAAGGCCGTACGGCGTGGCAGATACGTCCGTACGTAACGCGGGTTGCCGGTGGGTTCGACGGCGACCCAGTCGCCGGTGCACACCACGCGCAGCGGATCGTTCGGCGTCACGAACGAGGTGTCCGCGCGCATGACCCCGTCGGCGGTGACCACGTCACACTGCCCGCGGTCGACCCGGATCACCCGCCCGGCCAACAGCCCCTGGGCATCGTACGGAGCGAACTCGTCCGCCCACGCGTCGTCCCAGCCGTAGGGCGTCAGAGGGTGGAGAGGGAGAGAAAAGGAAGACAAGGGAGACCCTTCACAAGGGCGGCCCCGGCACGCGCGCTCGGGCGCGAAGAAAGGAGGAAGAGGTCAGCCGGCGGCCACAGAGGTGGACTTGATGAACTTCCGGATGCGGGCAGCGCCCATCTCAACGACAGCCATCGGTCACACCTCCCGGACAAACCAAAGTCACCCACGGCACCTCGGGGGTAGCCGTTCGAACACCACCAACCGTAGAAGGTGCACGGGCCCTACGCCACCAAATTACGGCGCGGCCATGGCGCAGGAGCGGTCATGCATGCGTCACTTTCGGAGGACGTGACCCCAACTGCCACCTTGCGGGCAGCCACCACCTCGTCAGCTCACTCCCAGTGGGAGAGGTCCGGGTCGGTCTTCTGCCTTCTGCCTTCTGCCTTCTGCCTTCTGCCTACCGTCGGTTGAGGGAATGTGTGACGCCGCGGTGCCGTCCTCGCTCCGGCTCAGGTCGCTGGATTCCGGTGGCTCTGGTCACCAGGCGTTGATGACCGGCGCGGCGGGTTCATGCTGCTGCCAGGCCTCGTTGAGGCGCGTGAGCCGGTCCGCGGCGGCGATGCCGAGCAGGGACGCGACCTTGCCGTCGCTGACTTCGAACGCCACGGCGCCCACGACCCGGTCGTCGACCACGGCGAGGACCGCCGGGGAGCCGTTGACCAGCGCGATATGGATCTCGGGCGAGCCGCCGGCGAGCCGCCGCTTGGCCGGCGTGGGCCTGAAGCCGGCCCGCACATAGGAGGCGACCTGCTCGCGCGTCTCGTACCGCAGCCGCCTGGCCAGTCCGGCGCCGTCCGAGATCGCCGTGACGTCGTCGGTGAGCAGCGCCACCAGCCGTTCGGTGCGCCCCGACATCGCGGCGGCGAGGAACTCCGCGACGACCCGGCGCGCGGACGCGGGGTCGGCCTCGCCGCCGCGGCGGCGCTTGGAGGCGACCCGGATCCGGGCCCGGTGGACATGTTGCTGGCTGGCGGACTCGGTGATATCGAGGATCCCGGCGATCTCGGCGTGGCTGTACGTGAAGGCCTCGCGCAGGACGTAGACGGCCCGCTCGACCGGCGAGAGGCGCTCCAAGAGGGTCAGTACGGCCAAGGACACCGATTCGCGCTGCTCGAAGGTGTCGGCCGGGCCGAGCATCGGGTCGCCCTCGAGGAGCGGCTCGGGCAACCAGGCACCGGCCGCTCGCTCGTGGCGCGCCTGCGCCGAGCGGAGCCGGTCGAGGCAGACACGGGTGACGACCTTGGTCAGCCACGCTTCCGGCACCTCGACCCGTTCGCGGTCTGCGGCCTGCCAGCGCAGGAACGTGTCCTGCACGGCGTCCTCCGCGTCGGCGGCCGAGCCGAGCAGACGGTACGCGATTGAGGCCAGCCGCCCCCGGCCGGCCTCGAACCGATCGATTCCTGCGCTGTCCATGCGGAGCAGCCTATGCGGCGGCCCTCACTCCGGCCGGGTCGGGCGCGGTGGCCAGGCGGCGCTTGCGCTTCGGCATTCCGAAGGTCGGGTGGGCGATGCTCCACCCGGCCCCCTTGAGCACGCCCGACTTGAGCAGTGCGGCGGTCCGGCCGCCCAGGTACCAGGACTTCGACCGGACATCCCCGTCCACCATCTGGAAGATCGCGTCCCGCCGCCCGAGGCTGATGTGGTTGCCGTAGTACTTCAGCCCGGTGGCCGGGACCTCGCTGCCCGTCAGGCGCGCGATGATCGCGGCGGTCGCCTGCATGTTGGTGAAGCCGGCCGATGCGCAGGACATCGGCAGCGGTCGGCCGTTCTCGCCGATCGCGTAGGCGCAGTCACCGGCGGCGTAGACGTCCGGGTGCGAGACCGAGCGCATGGTGCGGTCGACGACGATCTGGCGCTCGGCGAGATCCACGCGGAGCGCGGCGACGAGCCGATCCGGGTGGCCGTCGTCTACGGAGCCGGCCACGTCCCGGCGATCGTTTCTGGGCTGTGGGATCGCTACGGGTACCGGCCACGTGAAGCGGAGTGGCTCACCGTCCTTGTCCCGGCGTAGATCGCCGGACGGACCCGGTTCCGCGCGGCCCGGCAGACAGTGGCGTTACGGCTGCCCGGTTCCCTCGGACGCTGATCTCGGAGTCGTCGGCTTGGTGGGCAGTCAGGCCGGTGACCGCGTAGACGCCTTCGAGGGCGACCTTGCTGGTGGTCGCGATCCGGCGGCGGCGGACGATCCGCAGGGTTGCCCGACGTGACGGAACGGCAGCCCTGGCACGGTGGCGACCTTCATGCGGCGGATGTCGTCCCGGCCATGGGCACCGGCGCGGGGCTTGTCCCGCAGCGGGATGTCCTTGACCAACGGGCCCTCCACGAGCGCATCGCCCGGGTCCCGAACCGCGACAGCCCCTCGGCGTCGTACGGAGAGGTGCGCGAGCCCGCGGCGCCGTCGGCCTACGGCGTCTGCGGCCCCCGCCCCGCGAGGTATTCCGGAACGCGCGCCATCGGCCAGACCTCGCCGATCTTGTGCCTGATGTCGAAGAGGTTCGCCGCGTGGACGTCCGGATCCCGGTCGCCCACGGCCTCCTCGACCACGACCGGGATGAATCCGTGCTGCATGGCGTCGAGCGCGGTGGCGCGGACGCAGCCGCTCGTCGACAGGCCACCGATCAGGAGAGTGTCGATGCCGCTCGACGTCAAGTAGGCGGCCAGTGCGGTGCCGAAGAAGGCGCTCGGGTACTGCTTCGTCACCGTCAGTTCGGTCGCTCTCGGGGCCAGTCCGTCGATGAAGTCGCCGTACGGGCTGCCCTCGGCGAACACCCGCAGTGTGGGGACCTTGCGGAAGAAGAGGCCGCCGTCACTGCCGTCCGGCCGCAGCCGCATCCGGGTGATGACCACCGGAATCCCGGCCCGGCGTGCGTCGGCCAGCAGGACCCTCATCGCCTCGACCGCCGGTTCGACTCCGGCGTAGAGCGGACAGTCCGGGTCGACGTAGGCGCGGGCCGGGTCCACCAGGAGCAGAGCCGGGGAGGTGCCGGGGGTGAGCCGGCCGCCGAACCCGGCGCGTTCGTAGTCCTCCTGCTGGGAACCGGTCATGGCATCGCCCTTCGTGTGGTGGCGGGGTGCGGGTCGGCGTTCGCGGTGAGATCGGCTGCACCGGCGGCATCGGCGCTACGAGGCGTCCACAGCGACGTGGGAAACGCCAGGCAGATCACCGCCCCCGTCACGGCGATGCCGGTGAGGACGAGCCCGGTAACACGGATGTTGGCGACGAACTGGCTCAGCTCGCCCGACGCGAGCACGTTCAGCGTCCCCTCGTACGCGGCCTGCCTGGCCGGTTCGCTCAGTCCGGTCGTGGTGAACGCGAGCGCGAGCGCCGTACTGAGCAGATAGCCCACGTTCTGCGTGGTCGAGCGCAGGCCGTTGGCCATCCCGCGCCGGTCCGCCGGGACGCTGAGCATCAGCGCACTGGTACTGGGCGTCATGAACAGCCCGGTGCCGGCCCCGATGAGGAAGAGGAACGGTGCCACCGACCGGAACGGCACAGCCGTCGTCGACAAGGTCAGTGAGAAGCCCAGCAGCCCGCAGGCCGTCGTCGTCAGGCCGGCGGTCGCCAGCGCTCGTGGCGTGAAGCGGCCGAGCAGCGGTCCGGCGACCGCCGAGGTGATCAGCGTGCCGACCGCGACCGGTGTCACGAGCACCCCCGCCTTCAGGGCAGTGACTCCGCCGGCCGCCTGCTCGTGCAGCGACGCCAGCAGCACGACGGCGTACGTGCTGACCGCATGGGCGAGCACCGCGGCGAACACCAGGGAGATCGCGCGGGTACGCAGCAACGCCACGTCGACCAGGGGGTGCGAGCGCCGCTTCTGGACGACGACGAACACCGCGAACAGCGCGACTGCCGCACCGCCGCAGACCCACGGCATCCATCCGGCGACGGTGGCCGTGGCGCTCGGGGTCAGTGCAAGGACCAGAGCGGTCAGCATCGCCATGGACAGCAGCGCACCCGACAGGTCGAACGGTTCACGGACCCGGCAGGACCGCCGGGCACCAATGGCATCGCTCGGCGGAACGACCAGCGCCGACGCGACGATCGCGATCAGTCCGATCGGCACGCAGACGACGAACAGCCCTCGCCAGCCCAGCAGTTCGGTCGCGGCACCGCCGACGACCGGCCCGGCGACCTGGGCCACCGAGGCCACCGTCACGTTCCAGCCGAGTGCCCTGCCCAGGGTCCGCGCGGGAAAGACGTCGGTCAGCAGGGCGGTGTTGTTGGTGATCACGGCAGCGGCGCCGACCGCCTGCACGACCCGTGCCGCGATCAGGAACTCCGCCGACGGGGACACCGCCGCGAGCCCGGTCGCCGCGGTGAAGACGAGGAGCCCGGCCAGATACAGCCTGCGGCGGCCGACGATGTCGGCGATCCGGCCGAAGACGAGGATCAGCGCGGTGGTCACCAGCATGTAGCCGAGCAGGATCCAGTCGGCCTGCCCGGGGCCCGCCCCCAACTCCCGGGCGATCGTGGGCAGTGCGACGGTGAGACCGCTCATGTTGAGGAACACGGCGACCACGCCCACCGCCGTGGCGGCGAACACCCGCCACGGGCCGCGGACGGCGCGCTCCTCCTCGGACATCAGGACCACACGCCCGGCCTACCGGGCAAGCGAGCGCGACTTCATCAGCGGCTGGACGCGTGTACCGAAGTTCTCGAGGCCTTCGAGGAAGTCGTCGAAGACGAGCATGACCCCTTTGGTGCCCTCGACCTCGGCGACCTCGTCGAGCAGCTTCGCGACGGTCTCGTACGAGCCGACCAGTGTGCCCATGTTGAAGTTCACCGCGCCTTCGGGAAGCGAGATGGTCCGGGCGGTCGAGGAGTCGTCGGCGGTCGTGTCCGTGGCCGACTCCCCCGCCATGTACGCCAGCGCCGCGAGGTCCGCGTTGTCGTGGTAGTCCCGCCACTTCGCCTGGGCGGCCTCGTCGGTCTCGTCGGCGATGACCATGAAGAGCGAGAGAGCGCCGACGTCACGGCCGGTCTTCTTCGCCGCGTCCACGAGGGTGGCCGTGCTGTCCGACAGCGCGAGCGGGGTGTTGACGCCGCTGCCCAGGATGAAGCTGTAGTCGGCGTGCTCGGCGGCGAACTCCATGCCGGTGCCGCTCTGGCCCGCGGCGACGATGCCGATGTGCCCGTTCGCCGGACGCGGGGACAGCACGCAGTCGTCCATCTCGTAGAACTCGCCCTTGAAGTTGCTGACGCCCTCGCTCCACAACTCCTTCATCACGGTGACGTATTCGACCGCGCGGGCGTAGCGGTTGCCGAAGTGCTCGTCCCCGGGCCACAGGCCCATCTGGGAGTACTCGCCGGGCGCCCAGCCGGTGACGATGTTGATGCCGAAGCGGCCGGGGGCGATCGAGTCGACGGTCACGGCCATGCGCGCGACGATCGCGGGCGGCAGTACGAGGATCGGCGTGGAGGCGTACAGCTTGATCCGGTCGGTCACCGCGGCCAGGCCCGCCATCAGCGTGAAGGACTCCAGGTTGTGGTCCCAGAACTCGGTCTCGCCGCCGAACCCCTTGAGCTTGATCATCGACAGCGCGAAGTCGAGTCCGTGTTCCTCGGCCTTCTGCACGATGGCTTTGTTCAGCTCGAAACTCGGCAGATATTGGGGCGAACTCTTCGATATGAGCCAGCCGTTGTTGCCGATGGGGATGAATACGCCGATGTCCATGCCGCTCCTCGTTGGCGGGGGGGGGTGAGCCTGACGGGGTGACAACGTGCGTGCGTGATCAGGGGGTTCCAGGATGACTGCGACCGTATTCACCGATCATTACTGCGCGTCTCTCGATCTGTGAACGGTGCACTACACGGCGGCCCGCGGTACCGCCGCGCCGGTAATTCTCCCGATTTCGACCCATGCCACTCAGCTGGTCACCAAAGGTGAAAGCGAACGATATCCCGCTCCAACTCGACCTGGAATCTCGCCTGTTGGGATCCATTTTCCGTAACCGAAGCGGAAGGTGAGAATCCTGAGAAGCGGTGCGTCACCTGAGGTGACAACAGTAAAATCTTGCAGCATGAACGCACGTCTGGCGCTGCTCAGTACGGTCGATTCCGGCATCGCCGAGAGCGAGGTCTTCCGGCTGGCACTCCAGCACGCGGTGGGCGAGCTGAACGCCCTCGGGGGAACGATTCACCTTCGCGGTCCCATGTCCGCACTGCGCCTGGTGTCGTCGACCGGCCTGCCTCCCGCTCTCATCCGACCCTGGGAGATCATCGACCAGGGAGGCCCGCTGGCCCCCGCCCGGGCCCTGTACCGGGGCAGTGGCGTGTGGGTGCCGCTGAAGCCCGGCCGCGAGGCCCCGGAAGTCACCTGGCCCGGCACCGGACTGGCCTCCTTACCCATGTTCGGCGGGGAACGCAGCATCGCCGCACTGACGGTCCTGACGGGCGACGAGGGCGAACCGACCCCCGAGCGGTGGGACTTCCTGCGGGCCGTCGTCGACTGGACCGAGGAGCGCATGGGCCAGGGACCGCCGCCGTCCGGACCCTCGCAGGCGGAGCTGAGCGGCAAGCGTGACCGGCTGCGGCAGGCTCTGAAGGAGGTCAGCGTCGGCTCCTGGGACTGGGACATCCAGGGCGGCGAGCTGCTCTGGGACGAGGCAGCCCTGGCGCTCTACGGCACCCGGCCGGAGAACTACACCGCCAGGGTCGAGAACTGGATGGTGTGCGTCCACCCCGACGACCTGGCGCCGACGCTGGACGCGGTGGACCGGGCGATCCGCGACCACGGCGTGTTCGAGGCCGAGTACCGGGTACGGCGCCTGGACGGCACGTACGGCTGGACGCAGGCCCGCGGCCGGGCGACGTACGACGAACAGGGCGAACCGCTGCGGATGATCGGGGTGGGCTGGGAGAGCAACGAGTCCCGTTCCGCCCGTGACGCGCTCAGCCGCGCCCTGCGCCACATGAGCGACGGCTTCCTCGCGGTGGACGAGGAGTGGCGGATCACCTTCGCCAACCTCCAGGCGGAACGCACGCTGGGCTTCTCCGAGGAGGAACTGTTCGGGCGCGTCCTGTGGGAGCTGCCCGCCGCCCGGGATGTCCCCGGCCTGGAGAGCCGCTGCCGGAGGGCCGCGGCCGAGGAGAAGCCCGTCGGTTTCGACGTCCAGGTGGGGGATCCCGACCGTCGCTACCACCTGCGGCTGGTCCCGGGCCCCGATGGCCGCACCCTCTACCTCACCGACGTCACCGAGAAACGGCAGCACGAGGAGGAGCGCCGGGCGTCCGAGCGCGCCGCCGGCCAACGCGCGGCGCGGATAGCGGAGTTGACGACCTCCCTCGCCAAGGCGACGACCTCGCAGGACGTGGTGGACGCGGTCGCCCGCCGGGTGCTGCCGCCGTTCGCGGCCACCGCGGTCCTGGTGCAGGCCCTTGAGGGCGACCGGCTGTACAACGTGGGAGCGGTCGGCTATCCGGACGACTTCCTCCCCATCGTCAACGACCTCCCCCGCACATCCGGCGAACCGTCCTGGGACGCCATCGCATCCGGTACGCCCTTGTTCCTGTCCTCCGTGCAGGAGTACACCGCGCGCTCACCGGAGCTGGCCGGCCGGCCCGACCGCGCGGGCAAACAGGCCTGGGCGTTCCTGCCGCTGACGGCGTCCGGCCACACCTTCGGCGTCTGCGTCGTGGCCTTCGACAGCCCGCGCCGCCTCACCGACGAGGAACGCACCCTGCTGACCACCATCAGCGCCCTCGTCGCCCAGGCCCTGGAGCGGGCCCGGCTCTACGACGCCGAGCACACCCGTTCCCGCGAACTCCAGCGCAGCCTGCTCCCCCGGGACCTGCCCGATCTCCCCGCGTGCACGGCAGCCGCCCGCTACCTTCCCGCCGGGCAGGGCATGGACGTGGGCGGCGACTGGTACGACATCATCCCGCTCTCCGGCGGCCAGGTCGCCCTGGTCGTCGGCGACGTGATGGGCCACGGCCTGCCCGAGGCGGCCACCATGGGCCGCCTGCGCACAGCGGTCCACACCCTGGCCGACCTGGAACTTCCCCCCGACGAGATCATGAGCCATCTGAACGACCTCGTCAGCGGCATGGGCGAGGAGTCGTACGTGACGTGCCTGTACGCGCTCTATGACTCGACCACCCAGCTCTGCTCCATCGCCCGAGCGGGCCATCCCCCGCCGGCGGTGGTCCACCCGGACGGCACGGTGTACTTCCCGGACGCGGCGGCGGACCCACCGCTGGGCGCGGCGGAACCGCCTTTCGAGACCGTCGAGTTGACGGTGCCGGAGGGAAGCCTGCTGGTGCTCTACACCGACGGGCTCGTGGAGTCGTCGAAGCGGGAGATGGACGAGGGAATGGCGGATCTGGCGCGCCTGCTGAGCGCGGCGCACGGGACCGAAACCGGCGCGGACCTTGAGCGGCTCTGCGACACCCTCACGGCGGGTCTGCTTCCCGCCGAACATCCGACGGCCGACGACGCGGCCCTCCTCGTCGTCCGCCTGCATGCCCTGGCCGGTGACCGGATGGCCTCCTGGCCCCTCACCGAGGATCCTCGGGCAGCCGGCCAGGCCCGCCGCCACGTCCGGGAACAGCTCCGCGAGTGGGGCCTGGACGACCTGACCTCGACGACGGAGCTCCTGGCCAGCGAACTGGTGGGCAACGTGGTACGTCACGCCAAGGGCCCCGTCAGCCTGCGCCTCCTGCACGGCGCCGAACTGATCTGCGAGGTGTTCGACGGCAGCCTGACGATGCCCCGAATCCGCCGGGCGACGGAAACGGACGAAGGAGGCCGCGGTCTGCAACTGGTCACGGCGCTCTCCCAACGCTGGGGCACGCGCTACACGGCGACGGGGAAATGCATCTGGACGGAACAGGCGCTGGTCACCCCGGACAGCCGACGGGAACCGCCGTCCGACGCAATGGAGTTGATGTTCCCGAACGTGGGGGACTTCACGGGGGACCTGGACGCGCTGCCGTTCGGGGACGAGGATCAGTAGACCGGACGGTCAGACGGGTGGACGGGCTGTCCGGACGTCAGTCGTCGCTGTCCAGCAGTCCTGTGGTCGCGAGGAGATAGCCGAGCTGGGCGCGGCTGCCGCTGCCCAGTTGCACGGAGACCTTGCGGACGTGCTCGGCCACGCTGCGGCGGCTCATCCCCAGTCGGCGGGCGATGACGCTGTCCGTCTCGCCGGAGATCACGGCGCGCAGAATGGTCCGCTGCAGATCCGAGGCGACGACATGGTTGCGCGGCGCCGAGGACGCGTGGTGCACGGGCATCGCGTGCTCCCAGGTCTGGTCGAAGGACCGGGCCAGGAAGCGGACCAGTGACGGGTCCCTGATCTCCAGTACCCCGTCGGCCACCCCGCGGCCGGGTTCCCCGTCGGCCACCCCGCGAGCCGGTTCCCGGTCAGCCACCCCGCGGCCCGGTTCCCCGTCAGCCACCCCGCGAGCCGGTTCCCGGTCAGCCACCCTGTGGGCGGATTGCTCGTCGGACACCGGGACGAAGGCGACCTCGCGGTCGCAGATGATGAAGCGTTCGACGACCTCCGCCAGGGTGCGCACCTTGGCCCCGGCCGCCGTGACCTGCTCGATGTACGACATGGTCGGGCGGTGGGTCTGGACGGTGTGCTGGTAGACGGTGCGCTGGCGGACTCCCCGGCCCAGGGCCCGTAGGTCCCTTCGCAGGGCCTGGGCGAGCGCGGCCTCGGGTCGCCCGCCGCCGGGCTGCGCCGTGAGCAGTTCGTCCCGGCAGCTGCCCACGGCCGCTTCCAGCGCCGCGTTGATGACAGCCTTTCCGGTGAGCCGGACGATCGAGGGCCGCACCGTCTCCTGTTCCTGCGTGTACACCGTTTCGAAGGCGGCCAGCCGGGCCTGCACGGACCGCAGGGCCGTGCGCTGGCGCGCCATCAGGTCCTCCAGCGGGCCGGCCGTGGCGAAGGCCGCCGCCGCGGGTGGCACGGGCACCGCGTACTCGGGCGCCTCCGGGGCGTCGATGACGAGATGGAGTTCGCGCAGGCAGGTCGGCACCTCACCACATGCGACACGGCCCTCACGCAGCGCTTCCCGGTAGGTGGCCAGCGCCGCCTCACAGGGGTGTTCCAGAGGCGATTGGCGGCAATTGCATGAGGCGGTACCGGATTGCTCGTGCTTCACAACTGTGCAGATTACATTCGTACGCATCGACTCCCGAACGGGCGAGCGACAGTCTCCCTATGGTGAACGGAGCGCCCTCGCTCATACGGCCACGAACGAGAGCGCTCCATGTCCGGCTTTGTGCGACACGACCATGACGCGGGGCGGGTTGATTCGTGACGACCGGCACGGCAGCGCTGGGAGAACAGGCGCTCAGGGAACAGCGGTACCGGATCCTGGTGACCGGCTACGCGATCTCGTCATACGGCACGTTCCTCAACATGGTGGCGCTCAACCTGTTCGTGTACGCCGTGACGGGCCGGGCGTTGGCCGTCGGCGTGTTCATGGCGGTGCGGCTGGCCGCGGGTTTCGTCGCGGGCCTGGTGGCGGGTACGGCGCTCGCCCGGTGGTCCGCGAAGGGGGTCATGCTCTGGGCCAACGTGGCCCAGGCCGCGGCGCTGCTGCTCCTCATTCTGGCCCCGGACGGGCTCCACACCGTTTCGCTGTTCGCCGTCTCGGTGGTGGTCGGCTTCTCCGGCACCGTGTTCATGGTCGCCCTGCGCAGCTCCATTCCGGACATCGTCGGTGATGAACGCAAGACCTGGGCGAACTCCTTCATGGTGAGCGGGCGTTCGCTGGCCATGGTGGCCGGGTTCGCGTCGTCGGGTGTGGTGGTGTCGCTCCTCGGCTACACCGCGGCCTTCCTGGTGGACATGGCCTCCTTCCTGGTCTGCGCCCTCACCGTCGCGCTGCTCCCGATCGCCCTCGGTCCCGGCGGGGGGACGGCTGCCGCCGGTGCGAAGGACGCGGACACCGAGGGCAGGCGCCGGATCCTCTCCCGCTTCGTCGCGCTGGGCGCGACACCGGCGCTCGCTCTGATGGTGCTGCTGCGCGGCGTCGACGCCCTGGGCTCCTCGTCGCACAACGCGGCCCTGCCCGTGTACTCCACCGAAGTCGACGCCGACAACCCGGCCGTGTTCGTCAGTGTCTTCTGGTGCGTGTGGGCGCTCGGCAACATCCTCGTCCAGCAGGTGTTGCAGCGGCACACCGGGCGGACGGGCCGCACGGTCGGAGCCCTGGGCTTCGGGCTCGGCACCATCGCGATGTCCGGCGCTTTCATCCTGGCCTTCGCCGGGCTTCCGTGGGCCGCGACGATCATCATCGCGCTGCTGGCCGGCGCGGCCGACGGGCTCACCGAAGTGTCGTACACCTCGCACCTGCAGAGCCTGCCGGCCGCGGTGCGCACCCATGCGTTCGGGACCTCGGCCACGGTGGAGAACCTCGGGTTCGGTGTCGGCATGATCGTGGTCGCCGCCGCGCTGGACTCCTTCACGGCGTTGTCGGTCGTCGGTGTCGCGCACGGCGTCGCCATCGCCGTCGCGCTGGTCTTCGTGGTCCGGGTGCTGCGGCAGCGAGGAGCGCGGGAGGTGGTGTCGGCGAGTGGCGGAAACAGCGAGAGCCAGAGAGGGGCAGACGATGCGGGACCGGCGCGTGGCGGTCGTCGGGATGGCGCTGAGGTTTCCGGGAGCTGAGACACCGGAGGAGTACTGGCAGGACATCCGGTCCGGTGTCTCGCATGTACGACGTTTCACGGACGCGGAGTTCGCGGCCGCCGGCCTCGCCGAGGACCTGTACCGGGATCCGGACTTCACCGGAGCCAGTGCGCTGCTGCACGACGTCGACGGCTTCGACGCGCGGTTCTTCGGGATGAGCGGACGCGAGGCCACCCTCACCGATCCTCAGCAGCGGCTGTTCCTGGAGTGCTGCCACCACGCGCTGGAGGACGCCGGGTACGCCGGTTCCGTGGAGCGGGTCGGTGTGTACGCGAGCGTCGGCTACCGCCTCTACTCCCTGCACAGCTATCTGGCCTCCAACATCGGCGAGTCGGTCAACGCCGCCGACTGGAACGCCGTGAAGCAGATCCAGGTCGGCAACTACGCCGACTTCACCGCCAACCGGGCGGCGTTCCGACTCGGGCTCAACGGGCCCGCGGTGAACGTCGCGACGGCCTGTTCGAGCGCGCTCGTCTCGGTCCATCTGGCCTGCTCGGCACTTCTGGAGGGCGATGCGGAGGCGATGGTGGTGGGTTCCGCGGCGCTGCACCTGCCGCAGGTCACCGGGCACCGGCACATGAAGGGCTCGACGATCTCCAGGAGCGGTGCGGTCCGGGCCTTCGACGCCGCGGCGGACGGCACGGTCGGTGGCAACGGAGTGGCCGCGGTGGTGCTCAAGCCGCTGACGAAGGCGCTCGCCGACGGCGACACCGTGCACGCGGTCGTGCTGGGCTCCGCCGTCACCAACGACGGTGCGGGCAAGGCCGGTTTCGCGGCTCCCGGGGTCGCGGGCCAGCGGGATGCGGTGCTTCGCGCGCTGGAGCGTGCCGGGATCTCCGCCGACGAGATCGGCTATCTGGAGGCGCACGGCACCGGCACCTACAAGGGTGATCCGATCGAGTTCGCCGCGCTCACCGAGGCCTTCCGCCGGCACACCGACCGTACGGGCTTCTGTGCGCTGGGCTCGACCAAGCCGGCCATCGGGCACCTGGACAGCGCCGCGGGCCTCGCCTCACTGATCAAGGCCATCCTGGTCCTGCGCCACGGCGTCATTCCCCCGCTGGTGAACCTGACCCGGCCCAATCCCCAACTCGGCCTGGACGAAAGTCCGTTCACGCTTCCTCGGCGACCCACCGCGTGGCCGTTCCCCGGTCCACGGCGGGCGGGCGTCCACTCCATCGGCATGGGCGGCACCAACGCGCACGTGATCCTGGAAGAGGCCCCGGCGGCCCCCGTACGGGCGCAAGGCGCTCAGGTGCCTTCACTCCTGCCCCTGTCCGCACAGAGCCCCGAGGCCCTGGAGGCGTACGCCCGTTCCTTCCGCGACGCCCTGGTGCGCGACCCGGACATCGCACCGGCCGACCTCCTGACGACGGCCGCGCTCGGGCGGCGGCAGCTGTCCCGGCGGCTGGTCGTGACCGCTCCCGCCGAGGGGCTGGTGGCCGCGCTCGACGCGTTCCTCGCGGCTCCCCGGGGCAGCGCGGCGACCATCGCGCCGTACCGCACGGGGACCGTGGACATCACGGCACCGGCGGCCTCACCCGCGTACGTCTTCAGCGGACAGGGCGGCGGCCGTCCGGGCATGGCCGCGGCGCTCGCCGGTCGGTTCCCGGTGGTGGCCGACGTGCTTGAGCAGTGCGCCCGCGTCCATGAGGAGGAGACCGGGGAGCGGTACTTCCTCGACCGGCTCGTCGGCGGGGCGGGCCCTCAGCAGTGGGACACCGTCTTCGCGCAACCGGCGATCTACGCCTTCCAGGTCGCGCAGGCCGAGCTCTGGCGGCGGTTGGAGGTGTCCCCCGCCGCCGTCGCCGGGCACAGCGCCGGGGAGTTCGCCGCCCTGTGCCTCGCGGGAGCCCTGTCGGTGGCGGACGGCATGCGGCTGATGTGCCGCAGGGGCCGGCTCATGCAGGACACCGAGCCCGGCGCGATGCTCGCCGTGTTCGCTCCGCTGGAGCGCGTACGTCAACTCCTCGACGAGAGTGGCCGATACGGGTATGGGCGCCTCGAACTCGCGGTCTCCAACGGGCCCGCCCACCAGGTGGTCGCGGGCCGCCCCCAGGCGGTGGAAGCAGCCCGGGCCTGGCTGGCCGGACAGGGGGTTGCGGGCGAGCCGGTCCCCGTCGACCGCGCCTTCCACACCGAGCTGCTCGACCCCGTACTCGACGAGCTGCGCCTGGCCGTGGAGAGGACGGAACTGCGACCTGTGCGGACGGCGTTCGTCAGCGGACTCGACGGGGCGGTGCGGGCGCCGGGCTGGCTGCCCGACGCCGACTACCTCGTACGTCAGGCTCGCCAACCAGCCGATTTCCACGCGGTGTTGAACACCCTCGCGCCGCACCACGCCCTGATCGAGCTGGGACCCGGCGCGCCGCTCACCGGCATGGCCCGCCGGGCGCTGCCGGACACCCTCTGTGTACCGACCCAGGGGCGCGGCTCCGGCACGGACGGACTGTGGTCGGCGGTGGCCGCGCTGCACTGCGCCGGCGTGGGCATCGACTGGGCGGCGCTTCTCGACGGCTGCGGGGGACGGCGGATCCAGCTCCCCAAGTATCCCTTCCAGCACCGGTCGTACTGGACCGGCCCACCGCCGTTTTCCCGTCCCCGCCCCTGTCCGGCGGCGGACTCCGCACCCGCAAGCGAAGGTTCCGTGGAGGTTGGCATGACCGAACAGGCAGTCCTGGAACGGGTACTTGAGCTCACTTCGCAGCACCTCGGGTATCGCGTCGACGAGGTCGGCGCGGGGGACGCCTTTGTCGCCCTCGGTGCGGACTCGCTCCAACTCATCGGTATCCTGCGGCAGTTGGAGGGCGAGTTCGGGGTGCGGATATCCGCCCAGGAGCTTCTCGAGGAGGCGCCGACGCCGGAGCTGACCGCCCGGCTGATCGCCTCGCGGACGGGACAGGACCGACCTGAGCCGGATACCGCGGTGTACTTCCCGACATCGGCTCCGGCTCCGGCTCCGGCTCCGGCTCCGGGTCCGGGTCCAGGTCCGGCTCCCGCACCCGCACCCGCACCCGCACCCGCACAAACACCAACACCAACCGAACCCGTTGCCGCCCCAGCCCCGGAATACGCCTCCCGCCGAAATCGCCGAACTGACCCGCCAGGTGAACCTGCTCGCCGAGACGCAGACGGCCATGCTGACCCAACTCTCCGAAGCGATCGCCCTGCTCGGCGCCGAGCGCGCCCGATGAGTACGTCCGCCGCGGACCGGGCCGCGGAACTCTCCCGGAAGCTCACCGAGCAACTGGCCGCGGCCAGGCGCCCCACCGCACCGTCACCCGCGCCACCGGCAGTGCATGGCCCGCACGTAACCCTCCCCGACGGCTCCGGCATGCTGGGCGACACCGCCAACACCCGTCAGCGTGCCCACGTCGCCGAGCTCGGCCGACGGCTGTCCGAGCGCACCCGTACGTCCAAGGAGCTGGCGCAGAGCCGACGGTCCGTCCTGGCCGACAGCCGGGCCGTCGTCGGTTTCCGCCGTTCCACCAAGGAGACGCTGTATCCGCTCTCTGCGCGCTCGGCACGCGGGGCGCGTCTGACGGACGTGGACGGCAACGACTACACCGACATCACGATGGGCTTCGGCGCGCTTCTCTTCGGCCACGAGCCGGAGTTCGTCACGCGGGCCGTGCACGAACACCTCGCCCAGGGGCTGCGGTTCGGCCCCCGCCCCGTGGAGGCGGGTGAAGCAGCCCAGCTGCTCGCCGACTTGACCGGCATGGAACGGGTGGCGTTCGCCAACTCCGGTACGGAGGCGAACTCCGCTGCCATCCGGCTGGCCCGCGCCGCCACCGGACGCGACCGCATCGTCATGTTCCGCGGGTCCTACCACGGCCACATCGACTCCGTACTCGGTCGCCCCGGCCCGGAAGCCGGGCGCTCGGTGCCCGTCTCGCGCGGCATCCCGGACAGCGCCGTGTCGGAGCTGATCGTCCTCGAATACGGCAGCCAGGAGGCCCTGGAGACCATCGACGCACTCGGCGACTCCATCGCCGCGGTCCTCGTCGAGCCGGTCCAGTGCCGCAACCCCACCCTGCGCCCGGTCGACTTCCTGCGCGGCCTGCGCGAACTCACCCGCCGTCGCGGCATCGTGCTGCTCTTCGACGAGATGCTCACCGGCTTGCGCCCGCACCCGCGCGGCGCACAGCACCACTTCGGTGTCGTCCCCGACCTCGCCACCTACGGCAAGGCCCTCGGCAGCGGCTTCCCGGTCGGCGCCGTCGCGGGCCGCGCCGACATCCTGGACGGCGTGGACGGCGGCTTCTGGCGGTACGGCGACGACAGCCGCCCCGAGGTCGAGACCACGTTCTTCGGCGGTACGTACATGCAGCACCCGCTGTCCATGGCGGCGGCCAAGGCGGTGCTGACCCACCTCACCGACGAAGGCCCGGGCCTCCAGGAACGGCTCAACGCCCGCACGGACGCCCTCGCCGCCGACCTGAACACGTTCTTCGGGGACGAGGAATTCCCCCTGGAACTAAGCCACTTCGGGTCGATGTTCCGGTTCACCCCGCGGGCCGACATGGAGCTGCTCTACCAACACCTCCTGCTGCGCGGTGTCTACGTATGGGAGTGGCGCAGCTTCTATCTGTCCACCGCCCACACCGACAGCGACATCGAGCGGGTCTCGGACGCGGTGAAGGACTCCCTGCGCGCCCTGCGCCAGGGCGGTTTCCTCCCGGCGCCCCGCAAACGCACGCCAAAGCCGAAGCCGCAGCCCGCGCGCCCCCGTCCGGCCCCCGACTTCGGGGTGTACTTCTTCGGCGACTACCCGGACGCGACCGCCACCCGCCGAGGCACCCAGCCCGCCGACGCCTACGGGCAGATCGTCGAGACGGCCCGTTTCGCCGACGAGCGCGGCTTCAGCTCCCTCTGGATACCGGAGCGGCACTTCCATTCCTTCGGCGGTCTCTTCCCCAACCCGTCCGTGCTCGCCGCCGCGCTGGCCCGGGAGACCAGCCGCATCCGGCTGAACGCCGGTTCCGTCGTCCTGCCGCTGCACGATCCGGTCCGGGTCGCCGAGGAGTGGTCGGTCGTCGACAACCTGTCGGGCGGCCGGGTCGGCATCGGCTGCGCCACCGGCTGGCACGCACGGGACTTCGCCCTCCACCCGGACCGCTTCACGGACCGCAAGGAGATCGGCCTCGCGCACCTCGACGACGTACGGACCCTCTGGGCCGGCGGCACCCTGCGCCGCGGCACCGGGGACGGCGCGGAGACGGACGTACGGATCCATCCCGCCCCCGTGCAGGATATGCCGCCGATGTTCCTGGCCACCTCGGGCCGTCGCGATGCGTACGAGGAGGCGGCGCGGCGCGATCTGGGCATCGTCACCAACCTCATGAACCAGACGGTCGCCGAGCTCGCGCAGAACATCGCCGCCTACCGCGAGGTCCGTGGAAGGCACGGCCTGGATCCCGACGCGGGCCGGGTCACCGTGCTCCTGCACACCTATCTCGGCGACGACCACGTCACCGCGCGTGCACAGGCACTGGAGCCGATGAGCCGCTATCTGCGCTCCTCGCTGCAGATGCGTTCCGCAGCGGGCGCACTCGGCGCCGGCCCCCAGGACGTGGCCAGGGCGCGCGACGAAGACCTGGACCACCTCTTCCGACGGGCCTACGACCGCTACTGCGACGAGCGGGCCCTGATCGGCACGGTCGGCACCTGCTCCCCGGTGGTCGACGCGTTGCGCGAGGCGGGCGTCGACGAGATCGCCGCGCTCGTCGACTTCGGCATGCCCGCCGACCTGATGCGCTCCGGGCTCGAACACCTCGACACACTGCGGGGGCGCCACCACCCCGCCGCCGCCGACGTGTCGGGACCTGCGACCGACGCCCAGCGCCGGCTCTGGCTCGCCTCCCGGCTGATCGGCGACGGTGCCGCGTACAACGAGGTCCAGGCGGTGCGGCTGCGCGGCCCGCTGGACGAGGCGGCGCTGACCGGCGCCGTGTCGGGGCTCGTCAAGCGGCACGCGGCACTGCGGACGGTGTTCCGCGCGGGCGGCGGGGACGAGACCGTGCGGCAGGTCGTACGGGGCGGGCTGGACGTTCCGCTCCAAGTGACCGACGCCCGGGGGCAGGAGGCCCACGCGGCGGAGGCGGCGGTCGCGGATGAGGCGGATGACGCGGCGATCGCGGCGATGCTGGCGGAGGAGAGTTCGCGGCCGTACGACCTGGCCGAGGGGCCCTTGTTCACGCCGCGGCTGCTGACGCTCGCCGACGACGACCATGTCCTGGTCTTCGGCCTGCACCACCTCATCACCGACGCGCACTCCGCCGGGATTCTCGCGGCGGACCTGGAGGAGTTCTACAAGGCCGCGGTGCAGGGGCGTCCGGCGCGGTTCCCGGCGCCCGCCGGGAGCACGGTGGGCGCCGTCGAACCCGAGCGGGACCCGGCCGATCTGGAGTGGTGGCGGACCTGTCTCGCGCCACTGCCGCCCGTGCCCGCGCTGCCCACCGACCGGCCACGCGGCCGTCGGGTGGCCGGCAGCGGCGCGGCCGCCGAGATCCGCCTCGACGGCGCGCGTACCGCCGGGCTCCAGCGGTGGAGCGGCCGGCAGGGCGTCACGCTCTTCGCCACGCTCCTCACCGCCTGGCAACTGGTGCTCCGCGAACGCTCGGGCCAGGACGAGTTCGTCGTCGGTTCGACCTTCGGCCGGCGCACGCCGGGGACCGCCGACACCGTCGGTTTCCATGCCACCGTGCTGCCACTGCGGGCGTCCCTGCCGGCGACGTTGCCGCTGACCGCCGCCGTACGAGCCACCCGCGACGCCCTGTTCGCCGCGGACGCTCACCAGTACGTCGACCTCGACGCGCTGCTCACGGACGTCAACCCCGACCGCGGCAACCCACGGCCGTTGATCACCGTGTCCGCCGACCTCGACACCGCGCCGCTGACCCGGCTCGCGCTCCCGGGGCTGCGCGCCGAGGAGGTCGACGGAGGTACCGAATCGGCGCCGCTGGAACTGGCGTTGATGGTCGTACGCAGCAGCACCGGCGGTCTGCGGCTGCGCATTCGCTACGACGCGGACCTCTTCGACGCGGCAACGGTTCGGGGGTATCTGGCTGGCCTCGACCGCGTCCTCGGTGTCATGACGGGCGGTGGCGCTGAGCTGGTGGGGGACATCACCGCACCCCAGGAGAGGCTGCGCAGCGTCTGGCAGTCGGTTCTCGGAGTCGACGTCCTGGCCGACGACGCCAACTTCTTCGAGCTGGGCGGCAATTCGATCGCGGCGATCCGGCTCGTCAACCGGGTGCGTGAGGTGCTGGGTGCCGAGGTCGCGCTGGCGGACTTCTTCGCGGACGCGACCTTGGGTGCGATGGCCGGCCGACTGGGCGGCAGTCACGAGGACTTGGCAGACGTATCCGGCAGGGCGGGCCCTCCGGCCGAGGATGGGATCGTCGACCGGGCCAGGGTGAGTGACCAGCAGGACCGGATGATCTCCGGGCACTACTCCGTACCGCAGGCCCAGATCTGGAACGTACCGACCAGGATCCGGTTCCGGGGAGCCCTCTCCCCCGACGCACTGCGCTCGGCGCTCACCGAGCTGACGCACCGTCACCACAGCCTGCGGACGCGCTTCGTGAGGGAGGAAAAGGACGGGGAGGACGTCTGGTGGCAGGAGGTGACGGCCGAGCGGCCGGTGCGCCTCCAGGTCGACGACCTCACCCGGCTCGCCCCCGAGCGGCGCCTCGCGCGCGCCGACAAGGTGCGCCGCGACCTGGCCGGGACGCCCATCGACATCACCCGTTCGACGCTGGCCCCGCCGAGGCTGTTGCGGCTCGCGGAGGACGAATGGGAGCTGATGTTCGTCCTGCACCACATCTGCGCCGACGGCTGGTCCCACTCGCTGCTCGTGTCGGAACTCGCCGAGCTGTACCGGGCCGCCGCGGCCGGCACCGCACACCGGCTCGACGCGCCCTCGGCCCAGCCCACCGACTACGCCCGCCACCAGCTGGCGGCGAAGGACCCGGCCACCGAGGCACGCCGGGCCGCGTACTGCGCCGGCTATCTCGAAGGGGTCCCGGTCCGGCTCGATATGCCCACGGACCGCCCCCGGCCCGAGAAGCTCAGCGGCGACGGGGACACGGTGCGCGGCATGGGATCCGGTGAACTCCGTACAGCGATCGAGGAGTTCGCGGCCGAGCGGCGCGTGACACCGTTCGCGGTCACGGTGGCGGCCCTCGGGGTCCACCTCGCCCTGCTCTCCGGCGAACGGGACGTGCTGCTGGCTGTCCCGTACGCCCATCGCGAGGGCCCGGAATGGGCATCGCTGGTGGCGATGACCAGCACGTCCGTCATGGTCCGGATCCGCGTCGATCCCGCCGAGAGCTTCGCCGAACTCGTGTCGCGCACCGGCGCGGAGGCGCTCGCCGTGATGGCGAACGTCCTGCCCACCGCACAGATCCTGCACGCGATGCGCGACAGTGGTGCCACCGAGGTCCCCGACCGGGTGCCGTACATCCTGGCGTTCCAGAATTATCCCGACACCGACATCGAGATCCCCGGACTCGACGTCGAGGTGACGGATCTGGCGCCGCCGGTGGCCCGCGCGGAGCTGTGCTTCGGCATCTCACCGCGCCGTGATCCGAGCCTCGGATACCGGACCTTCCTGGAGTACTCGGCCGACCTGTGGGACAGGAACTCGGCCGAGGACCTCCTCGCCTCTTACATCACGCTGCTCGACGACCTGTGCGCGCACCCCGACCGCCGGGTCGAGGCGACACCCACCCCACACGCCACATCCCGAGAGGCAGACTCCGAGTGACCATCTCCACCCCGATCTCCACCCCCACCGACCACAGCCACAACGAGGACCTGCTCGCCTTCCTCAGGGACAGCTCCTCGCCGTACCACGCCGTGGCCCAGGCCGCGCGCCGCCTGGAGAAGGCGGGCTTCACGGAGTTGCGGGAGACCGAGGAGTGGGGCGGGCACAGCGGGGGCGTCTTCATCACCCGTGCCGGTGCCCTGATCGCGTGGTACGTCCCCGCGGGCGCGCCCGCCCACACCCCCTTCAGGATCGTCGGAGCGCACACCGACTCCCCCAACCTGCGGGTCAAGCCGACGCCGGACACCGCCTCCGCGGGCTGGCGGCAGATCGCCGTGGAGATCTACGGCGGGGTCCCGCTCAACACCTGGCTCGACCGGGACCTGGGTATCTCGGGGCGGCTCTCCCTGCGTGACGGCACCTCGGTCCTCGTCAAGATCGACGAACCACTGTTCCGCGTACCGCAGTTGGCCATCCATCTGGACCGCTCGGCCAACGAGGGCCTCTCGCTCGACCGGCAGCGCCAGACCCAGCCCATCTGGTCCCTGGGCGAGCGGGAACAGGGCGCGCTGCTGCGCAGGGTCGCGGCCGCGGCGGATCTGGCGGCCACGGAGGTTCTCGGCTGGGACCTGATGCTGCACGACATCCAGGCACCCGGACACCTGGGCGCGGAGCGCGAGTTCCTGGTGTCCGCCCGGATGGACAACCTGGTGTCCGTGCACGCGGGTGTCACGGCGCTCACGGCGGCGGCCGACGCGTGGTCGCAGGGCGCCGGGCCCTCGGCCGGTCCCCGGATCCCGGTGCTTGCCGCCTTCGACCACGAGGAGTGCGGCAGCGGCTCCGAGACCGGCGCCCAGAGCCCGCTCCTGGAGCGTGTGCTGAGCCGGTCGGTGGCCGGCCGGGGCGGCACCGGTGAGGACTGGTCGCGGGCGATCGCGGGCGCGTTCTGCGTGTCGTCCGACATGTCCCACGCGGTGCACCCCAACTACAGCGAGCGGCACGACCCGGACAACCATCCGCTGCCCAACGGCGGTCCCGTGGTGAAGGTCAACGTCAACCAGCGGTACGCCACCGACGGCACCGGCTTCGCCGTCTTCGTGGCCGCCTGCGAGCGCGCCGGAGTGCCGTGGCAGCGGTTCGTCTCCAACAACGCGATGGCCTGCGGCACTTCGATCGGCCCGATCACCGCGGCCCGACTGGGCGTAACCACGGTCGATGTGGGTGTGCCCGGCCTGTCCATGCACTCCGCGCGCGAACTGGTCGGCGCCAGGGACCCCGGCCATCTGGCCCGGGCGCTCACCGAGTTCGTCACGGCGGGCTGACCACGTGGCTGCGAAAAACGTCGCACTCAGAGGCGCTGCCCCGCAGGACGCCTCCTTGCGTGTGCTGATCATTCCGCACGCCGGTGCCGGGGCCGCGAGCGGTCTGGCCTTCGCGGAACACGCTCCGGCCGAGTGGCTGGTGGCGACGGTCCGGCTGCCGGGCCGGGAGTCGCGCATCCGGGAGAGCGTCCCGGATCTGCCCGGCCTGGTGGCGGACGTCGTGGCGACCATCCGTTCCCTGCCCGGTCCCGGCACGGCCCCGCTGATCATCGTCGGGGTGTGCTCCGGCGCGGTCATCGGCCTTGAGGCGGTGCGGGAAATCCTGCGTGACGGCAGCATCCATGACGGCCGAGACCGGGTCGCGGGTCTGGTGGTCGTCTCGCAGTGGGCCGTGAACGAGAAACCCGATCCCGGGCGCCGACTGCTGCGCGACACGGACGACAGGGACCAAGTTCTGGACATTATCCGGGAGTTCGGCGGTGTCCCGACGTCCGTCGCCGCCAACCAGGAGATGCTCCAGCTCGTGCTGCCTGGCATCGTGGCGGACATGCGGGCCGTCGAGGATTACTCGTCGGACCCGGAGCCGCTCCTCGGCTGCCCGCTGCTCACCGTGTTCGGGGACGAGGACCACCTGTGCCCCGACGAGCGGACCGCCGACTGGTCCCTGTTCAGCGAGAACACCCGCAGTGCGTGGGTGCCGGGCGGTCACATGCTGCTGGCGGAGAACCCCGCCCTGCTCGTGGACGCCCTCGTCGGCAATCTCGACCAGTTCGGGTGAGGACTACTTCGATGACGACTGCCGCGTTCGAGGCACACCACCGGATCGACGCCCTCCTGCTGGAGCGGTGGGACCGCGACCCGGATCTCCCCGCGCTGGTGTCCGGCGACACCGTGCTGAACATGGGCGAGTTGAAGGACCGGGTCCTGCGGGCCGCCGCCGCGCTGCGCGCGCGAGGTGTGGGGCCCGGGGACCGCGTCGTCGTCCACCACGAGCGGTCCGTCGACTTCGTGGTGGCCATGCTGGGCGTGGTGTTCGCGGGCGCCGCCCACGCGGCGATCGACGTGCACGACCCACTGCGGCGGACGCTGCGCACGATCGACGACTGCGCCCCCCGGGCCCTGATGACCAGCCCCGCGCTGCGCTCACGGTTCACGGGGGTGCCGGGCTTCGTGGTGGTCACGGACGACGAGTACGCCGTACGACAGCACGCGCGTCCTGCGACACCGGTGGCCGCTCCGGCGCCCCCGCCCCCTCCGGCGCCGCCGACCGCCTCCTGCGACGACCCCGCGGTCGTCATCTACACCTCCGGTTCCACGGGCCGCCCCAAAGCCTCGTTGATCAGTCATCGTGCCCTCGTCTCAAGGCTGTTGGCCCTGCAGTCCACGCACCGCATGGACGAGCACGACCGGATGATCCACCACACGGTGTGCAGCTTCGACATGTATCTCTGCGAGCTGTACTGGCCGTTGCTGGCCGGAGCCACGGTCGTCATCGCGGCCCCTGGCCGGCAGCGCGACGCGGACTATCTGGCCGCGTTGATCCGGGACCACAGGATCACGACGTTCTACTGCGTGGTGTCCCTGCTCGAACTCTTCCTGCTGACCCGCGATCCGGCGGAGCGGTACGACGGCATCCGGCAGGTGCTCACCGGCGGGGAGTCGCTCAGCCCCGAGCTGGTCAAACGCTTCCACGCACGGTCCACCGCCTCGCTCACCAATCTGTACGGGCCCAGCGAGTGCACCATCTACTGCACCGCGTGGGTGTGCCCGCGCGACCCCGACCTCGACACGGTGCTGATCGGTTCGGCCATCCAGGACACCGAGTTGTGGATTCTCGACGAGGCGGGCGCCCCGGTGGCCGACGGGGAACCGGGCGAGCTCCACATCGGCGGCGCGGGCCTCGCCCTGGGGTATCTGCACCGGCCCGAACTCACGGCGGAACGCTTCGTCACCGTCCCGGCGGTGAGCCCGGACAGCCGCCTCTACCGGTCCGGTGACCTGGTCAGGGCCCGCCCCGACGGCGCTCTGGAGTTCCTGGGCCGCGTCGACGGGCAGGTGAAGATCCGGGGCATCCGGATCGAGCTCGGCGAGATCGAGGCAACTGCCGCACGCTGCACGGGAGTCCGGCAGGCGGCGGTCGTCGCCCACGGGGCGGGGTACGAGAGGCGGCTCGCCGCGTATGTGGTGGCCGACGAGGGCGCGGAGTCCGAGGAACTGCCCGCCGTTGTACGTCGGACTCTGCGCACCTGGCTTCCGCCCTACATGGTGCCGACGGCCATCGAGGCGGTCGGCAGCCTGCCGTTGACGGCCAACGGCAAGCTGGACCGGCTGCTCCTCGAAGCGTGGACAGCACAGCGGACGGACCCTCCCGTATCCGCCACCGTGGCACACGGCACAGTCGTGGAAGTCGCCGACGCGGACGTGGAGACCCTCGTGTCCGAGGTGTGGTGCGCGGCGCTCGGGACCGACGGCATCGGCCGCGACGACGACTTCTTCGACCTGGGCGGCGACTCCTTCAAGGTGGTCCGCGTGGTCGAGACCCTGCGGCAGCGGCTGGGTGCGGACATTCCGCTGGCCGCGCTGCTGCACGAGCCGACGCTCGCGGGTTTCACCGCCGAACTGCGTCGCCTCATGGACGTGGGCAGGGACAGGGACAGGGACATGAACATGGATCAGGAGTCCGCGAGTTGAACCCTTCCGGATCGAAGCCCTTCGGATCGAACCCAGTCGGAGACACCCCCCGCCCAGGGCGTCCCGGGCGTCCCGGCCTCATCCGATCCTTCGCCGATCTCACACCCGAGCGGTACGACCGGGGCCGTCCCGTGGTCACGCTGTTCAGCGGCGGTCTGGACAGCAGCTATCTCCTCCACCGGCTGGCGAAGGCCGGTTTCACCGACATCCATGCGGTGAGCGTCGACCTGGGCGCCGCCGAGGACCCGGACGACCTGCGGCTCGTCACCGACCGGCTCTCCGTACGCCTGCACATCGTCGACGGGCGGCAGCGGTTCGCCGACGAGTACGTCCGCCCGGCGATCGCCGCCCAGGCCGTCTACCTGGACACCCATCCGGTCAGCTCGTCGCTCAGCAGGCCGCTCATCGCGAAGCTGGCCATGGACATCGCGGTCGAACTCGACGCCTGGGGAGTGCTGCACACGGCCAACCGCTCACAGAACACCCTGCGCAGGCTCAACGGTGCGCTGGCACTTCTGGGCTATCAGGGCCACTACGGCAGCCCGTACGACCTCGACCCGGTGGACCGCGACCGCAAGGCCAGGGAACTGGAGGAGATCGGGATCGTCCACATGCCCAAACGGGTCGCCAGCATCGACGCGAACCTGTGGTGCCGGGAGTTCGAGTCCGGGGTGCTCGACGATCCCGAGGAGCACACCGTTCCGGAACACCTGTACCGCTGGAGCGTGCGGGACGAGGGGATCCCGGACGAGATGGTCGAGATCGGGTTCGCCGAGGGGGTGCCCGTCTCCGTCGACGGCACGCACCTCCCGCTGCACCACCTGGTCGAGCGGCTCAACCACCGGGCGGGCGCCCATGGAATCGGCCGTTACAGCGGGCTCGAACATCTCCCCGGCGGTCAGAAGGTGCTCGAACTCCGCGAGATGCCGGCCGCCGCACTCCTCCTGAGGACCTATCGCCACCTTGAGACGGCGACGCTGGACGCGGAGACCGTCCGGGAGAAGATGCACATCGAACAGATCTGGGTGCGCGAGGCGCTCGAAGGGCGCTGGTTCGGAGAGCTGCGGCAGGCGAGCCAGTCGTTCGTGGATTCCTGTGCCGCCCGGGTGACGGGAACCGTACGGTGGCGGCTGCGGCCTGGCTCGGCGGACACCCAGTCCATCGTCGCCGCCACTCCTCGCTATGTACGCAGCCGCGAGGAGTGGGAGAGGCAGTCGATCCGCGCCGAGGGTTCAGTCGGCCTCTAGGACCTGTCCGGCCGATCAAGTCGCAGGAAATGGCCGGGGCCTTATGAACGCCGGTGAGCGGGGTGTGGCGCGTGCAGCTGCAAGGCGGAGGAGGGAGTCGACGCGGAGCGTCGGCGAGTGACGACAACGCCGCAGATGGGCGTGCCACACCAGGCGTCTGCGGCATGATCGGCCGGACAGGTCCTAGATGTCGGCCCGTCGCTGGGCGGGTCAGCTCTCGCTCGTGCAGCTCGCGCCGTTCAGCGCGAAATCGTCCGGGATCGAGTTGGTGTCCTGCCAGGTGCCGAGGAAGCCGACGGTGAAGGCGGCGCCCGCGCCGACGGTCCTGTTGTAGTCGGCGGCGGTGGCGGTCACCCGGGAGGCCTGCTGGAGGAAGGTGCCGTCCCACATCTGGGTGACGCGCTGGTCGTCCTGGAAGGTCCAGGCAAGCTGCCAGGTGGCGAGGGCCTTGGTGGAGGTGACGGTGACGGTGGCCTGGAAGCCGTCCGCCCACTGACCGGCGATCCGGTACCGCACCTCGCAGGTCGGCGCCGCGCTCTTCCCGGGTTCCGCCGCCTTCTGTGTGACATCGGCGGGGGACGAGGACTTGCCCTGGGCCTCGGTGTCAGGGTTCGGGGTCGTCCCGGCGCCGGGGGCCGACTCCGACGGATCGGGCGACGCCGACGTGCCTGAAGGACGGGCGGTGGCCGACGGAAGCAGGGTTCCCGAGTCCACCACCGGAAGTCGGTTCCCCGACTCGCCGCCCGCTGTGGTGGTGCCACCGCCCGCGGCACTGTCGAAGGGCATCAGCGAGATCGTGAGCGCCAGCGCCGAGACGACGACAGCCGTGACCAGGAGCGCGGTCCGGCCGACCCGAGGCACGGCCGGCCGGCTCTCGGCGATACCCGTGTCCACGGACGCGCCCCGGCGTCCGCCCGGCAGACCCGCGTCCGCCGCCCGACGGCGGCGCTCCAGATACGCCAGGCCGCCCCAGCCGATCACCCCGCTCGCGAGCGCCGAGGGCAGCCCGCCGCCGTGCAGCCGCAGGCAGGCCGCCGCCTCGGCGCACTCCACGCAACGCGAGAGATGCCACGAGAGATCCTCCGGCGTCTCGGCGCCGGGCGAGCGGGTCACCGCGTCGAGGAGCCGGGCGTAGCTGCGGCAGTTGACGTCCATCGGGGTGTCGAGGTGGTTGCGATGGCAACGGTCCCTGAACAGCGCCCGCACCTGGGCGAGTTCCTCCGCCGCGGCCGGCGGGTTAAGGCCGAGCCGTCGAGCCACCACCGGCAGCGGCAGTGCCTCGACCTCGGCCAGCCACAGGAGTGCCGCGTCCGGTTCCTGCATGTCCCGAAGGCCACGCAGCGCCAGCGGGCGGTGCAGCGGCGGCCCGGTATAGCGGGCCGCCTTCTCGGAGTTGAGCCACAGCCGGAGTTCGGGGTCGAGCCGGTGACCCTGCCCGTACTGCTCCCAGGCGGCGGCCGTGGTCCGAACCGAGGTCAGCAGCAAGGGAATTCGGGGCAGCCGGGCCGTCCTGCGGCCGGTACGATTCGTTCCGGAACCGCTGGCGCGCGACTCACGGATACCGTGCGTGAACGCCTCCGTCGCCAACTGCGTGGCCGCGGCGGAACCGGACGTGCAGAGATCGGCGTACGAGAGGACCATGTCCCAGCACTCCGAGAACAGTGCGGCCTCGGCGGCGTCCTGGGGGGTCGGCAGGTCGGGCATCGGTGGCTCCTGCGTCAACTACGTCCATCTGCCAAGTCATCAAATGCGATGTCAACTCGTGCGTTGTGCAAAGGAGTTGGGGGCCGTCTCCACGACGGGGCCCGAGCCTTTCACGCTTCCCACACAACTGACAAGCCACGTAGTCAATTGACGTGGAAGGCGGTTGCGCGTTCGGGATCTCGACCTTCCTGGTACCTCAGGGAGGCCCCGCGTCTTGTACGTACGCAATGCGCCGAAGTATCAGCGCGGGCGCCGAAGGGATGGCATGCCTGAGCGCACGCGGCCGGACCGTGGCGGGATGGACGTACCCCTGCCACGGCCCGGTGGCGGCGCGAAGCTGACTACGTGACGCCTACAGGCCGGACGGCTCCGTGACCGGCTCCCGGGCGGGAAGGCTGTCCATGAAGGAGCTCACCGAGAAGACGGCGTTGCCGGGGCCGGGCGGCCCGTATCCGGGCGGGGAGGCGAGGCCGAAGTCGTCCATCGTGGCGCGGTAGGCCTCCAGCAGCCGGATGTGGTACTCCAGCGGCGCGCCCTGCGGGTTGGCCTTGCCCAGCGGGGTGGTCGGCTCCGGGCACCAGGTGGTGAAGCGGGGGGTGATGCCGTGCGACATGAAGAAGCGCAGCCCCTCCGTAGTCGACGCGATGGCCTCGTCGACCGTGGTGAAGCCGAAGGGCTCGGCCATCTCCACGCCCGCCACGAAGTTGGGGATGACATTGCGAGCGCCGAAGACCTCCGCCGAGTCGAGGATGCGCTTGTGCCACTCGCCGCGGCCGACGTAACGCTCCTTGCCCGGGCAGTACAGCTCGAAGAGCCGCTGGTCCCACACCTCGTAGTTGGGGTGGTAGATCTGCACGCCGTAGTCCTTGAAGCGCTGTACGTCGTCCTTCGGCAGCGCCTGTGCGACGACCTTGCCGATCCACCGGTCCGGGAAGTGCTCCTCGATGGCCTTGGCGTACATGCCGTAGAAGTCGGCCTCGTCGCGGCCCTGGAGCTTGGAGGTGATCGCGCCGCCGGTCAGCGTGTACGCGGTGGACGCCTTCGCGGTGTCGTACCGGTCGATGATCTCCAGGGCTTCGAGGACCTCGTCGACATCCTTCACGCCGGTGTACGGCCGGCCCGCCGCCTTGTGCTGGCGCCAGTTGTGGTTGATGTCGCAGTACTGGCACTCCTCCTTGGCACCGAAGTACTGGCAGACCCGGAAGACGGTGAGGTAGATGAGGTAGCCCCACTGGATGGTCGGGGCCACCTCCATCACGGATTTCCCGTTGGAGAGGGTGTGCTTGTAGTACTCGGGCATCGGCGGCACGCCGACGTCGGAGATCCGCTTCCCGTCGAGGTAGAGCCCGAGCACGCCGTCCTGGTCGGCGGCCACGCGGTACGGCGAGGACGGGTTCACGCGCACGGACACGACGGTCCGGCGCAGGTCGTACGGGCCACCGGTGAGGATGATCTCCTCGGGCGGGCGCCTGAGCGCGGCCTCACCCAGCTCGGGCAGGGTGCCGTGGTCGAAGGAGAAGATGAAGTACGACTTCGGCTTGACGTCGCCGCCCTCGTTGTCGGAGAGAGCCGACGGGTCGAAGGCCAGGCCTCCTCGGAGCAGGTCCTCCTTGAAGACGGCTTCCCGCGGCACGTGCGGGAACCGTTCCATCAGATCCTCGACCAGCGCGGTGCGACTGCCGCCCATCCCGATCTCCTCGCTCCCCGTCTTCGAACTCGGTGCTCGACTCCTCACGGTATGCCCCTGCCTGTGCGTAAGCCGTGGCGGGTCCGCCCCGCCTCACCGAGTGTTGCCCCTTGCCCGCATGACCTGCCTGGTCACGGGTGGTTTCCCGGCCGTTCGCGCGACGGGCAACAGGAAACCCGTCGACCCCGGTGCGCACCGGCCGCAGGCTGAGGTCGTCAGCACACATCAGGGGGAGAAGAAATGGCACAGACGCAGCCGCTTCGATCGGATCTCACCAACACAAGTAGGGGAACCATGCACAAGATGTTCCGTGGCGCCGCCGCTCTCCTGACCACCGCGGCCGCGGTCGTCGCACTCGGCGGCACGGCCCAGGCGCAGCCGGCCGCGCAGGTCGCTGACTGGGCCGGATGCCCCTCAGGGGCGGTGTGTATCTACCCGCAGAACCAGAACCCCGCCGTCAGCCCCTCGAACATCTACTGGGCGTACGGGCCGCACAACCTGAGCAACCAGACCGGGCGGCACTGGGTCCTCAACAACCAGACCGGCGGCGCGACCGCCGACCTGTGCCTGAACTACGGCGGCACGAACTGCAATTACCACATGCCTTCCCAGTTCGGTGTCTACGCGGACCTGACTCCGGTCAACTCGATCAAGCTGAACCAGCCGTAACAACTCCCCTTCCACAAGGGCGACTTACTTCCTTCCACGGGGGACAACTTCCGGAGCCGCCAACTGGCGGCTCCGGAAGTTCCTGTTTTCGCCGTACCGGAAGGAAGGGGTCCTACCCCGCAGTAGCCTGGGCATCCTGCGTCTTAAGACCTGGGCGCTCATTGCTATGGGGGATGCAGTGCGGGAGCAGCAGCACGGACACGTGGTCGGCGACCCGAGCGAGGAGGCGGAAGAGGCGGACCCCTCCTTCCCCGCGCAGCTGAGACGACTGCGGCAACAGCGCGGTCTGTCCCTCGCCGACCTGGCCCGTCAGACGCACTACAGCAAGGGCTATCTGAGCAAGATCGAGACCGGTTCGAAGCGCGCCACCATCGACGTCGCACACCGCTGTGACCAGATTCTGGGGGTGGAGGGCGAGCTGCTGCGGCTGCTGACGCGCCCCCCGAAGCGGGACGGTGATCCCGGATTCGACGCCGCGCCCGGACCGCAGTCCGACGGCGCCTGCCCGTATCGCGGCCTGTCGGCGTTCACCCCGAAGGACACGGGATGGTTCTTCGGCCGGGAGCGTACGACGGCCGCGCTGGTCGAGCGGGTCTTCGAACGGATCGGGAGCGGACCGCTGATGCTGGTCGCTCCGTCGGGCGCCGGCAAGTCGTCCCTCATCAACGCCGGTCTGGTACCGGCTCTCCAGCACGGTGGCGGGTTCCCGATGGCGGGCGCGGACCGGTGGCCGGTGGTGACGTTCACGCCCACCGCACATCCGCTGGACGAGCTGCTGAACTGCGTCGCGAAAGTCCTGGGAAGCAATCCCGGCATCACCGCACGGGAGTTGCGGGACCGGCCCGAGGCACTTCTTGAGGCCTTCCTGACGGACGAGACCCCGACGGGTCCCGATGACCGAAAGCCTCCCCCCGGCCGTCCGGTGTTGCTCATCGACCAGTTCGAGGAACTGTTCACCCTCTGCTCCGACGAGGACGAGCGACGCGCCTTCGTCCGGGTGCTCTGCGCCGTGTCCATGTCCAGCCCCGCCGCGACCGGGCATGAGGCTGCCGTCGTGGTCCTCGGCGTGCGGGCCGACTTCTCGGGGAACTGTCTGCTCCTTCCCGAGCTCGCTCCTGTCTTCGCCGACGGGCTGTTCGTGCTGCCCCCGATGTCCGTGGCCGAGCTGCACGAGGCGATCACGCGCCCGGCCGAGCTCGCCGGGCTCACGCTCGAACGGGGCCTCGTCCAACTCCTGCTGCGGGACGCCGGGTTACGCGACGAACAGGGCTCCGTGGCCGCGGGGAACCGCTCGGACGACACGCCGTCCGGTGCGCTGCCCCTGATGTCCCACGCGCTGTTGACCACCTGGCAGCAGCGCGAGGGTGCCACGCTGACCGTCGCCGGATACGAGCGCGGTGGCGGGATCCGGGGGGCGGTCGCGCGTACGGCCGAGAATGTGTTCGCTCGGCTGTATCCGACCGAGCAGCGGACGATCCGCCGCATCCTGATGCGGCTGGTCCATGTCGCCGACGACACCGGGGCGACGCGGCGCCGGATGAGCCGGACCGCGCTGATGGAGCGGATGGCCGACGCGGACGGCGCCGCGAACGCGCTCGACGCCTTTGTACGGGCCCGGTTGATCACCATGGACAGCGACACCGTCGAGATCACCCACGAGGCCCTCCTCCACGCCTGGCCACGGCTGCGCGGCTGGATCCACGCCGACCGGGCCGGACTGCTGATCCACCAGCAACTGACCCACGCAGTCGATGAATGGGAGCGCGAGCGCCGGGATCCGTCCGTCCTCTACCGTGGAACCCGGCTGGACACCGTCCGCTCCTGGGCCGCCGAGTCGGACGGCAGAAACCGGCTGAGCCCGCAGGAAGAGGAGTTCCTCCGGGCGAGCCAGGCCGAGGAGGACGGCCGGGAGAAGCAGGCCAGGCATCAGGTCCGGCTCCAGCAGCAGTTGCTGCTCACGCTCCTCGTCCTGCTCCTCCTCGCGGTGACGGCCGGCGGTCTGGCGTACCGGGAGCGCTCGGGCGCTCTCCAGCAGGAGCGCGTGGCCCGCTCGCAGGCCCTCGCCGTCCGTTCCACATCCCTGGCCGCCGGTCAGCCGGAGGCGTCCATGCTGCTCGCCCAGGAGGCCTACCGCGCCCAGGCGACGCCCGAAGCGCGCGGAGCCCTCCTGAGCACCCAGTCCCAGCCCTTTATCGCCCGGCTGGGCGGACACACCGGGCCGGTCAACGCGGTGGCCTTCGCGCCGGAGAACCGGTCGCTGGCGACGGCCAGTTCGGACGGGACGGTGACGCTCCGGCGGGTGTCCGACCGCCGGACGACCGCGACGTTCACCGTCCCGGGGCGGGTGCGTTCCGTCGCCTTCAGCCCCGACGGCCGCCTCCTCGCGGCGACCTCCACGGAGGGGCCCGTACGTATGTGGGGCACAGCCGACCACCGTACGAAGGCGGTTCTCGCCGCGAGCTCGAAAGGTGCACTCGCCGTGGCCTTCGACCCCCGCGGAGGGACGCTCGCCGTCGCGACCGCCGACGGGACCGTCCAGCTCTGGGACACCGCCCGGGAAGACGGGCCCGTCGCGTCCCTCACCGGCCACACACGCAGCGTCAACGCGCTCGCGTACGCGCCGGACGGCCGGACCCTGGCCTCGGTCGGCGCCGACCGCACCGTACGGCTGTGGGACACGGTGCGTGCCCGGCCGCTCGCCGTACTGAAGGGGCACACCGACGACGTGCTCGGGGTGGCCTTCGCTCCGGACGGGCAGAGCGTGGCAACCGGAGGTGTCGACCGGACCGTTCGGCTGTGGGACGTGCGCAGCAGACGGCTCACCATGACGCTCGCCGGACACACCGACGACGTGAACGCGGTCGCCTACACGCCCGACGGTGCCACGGTCGTCAGCGCGGGCGGCGACGGTACGACCAGGCTGTGGGACGTGCGCAACGGCCTGCTCACCTCGACGCTCGCCGGACACACCGACTACGTGATGGGGGTGGCCGTGGACTCCACCGGCAAGCTGCTGGCCACCGCCGGGTTCGACCAGTCCGTGGTGTTCTGGAACCTCGGCGGCCCGGTTCTGACGTCGCATCCGTTCACCGAGTTCTGGCAGTCCGCGTACAGCCCGGACGGCAAGCTGCTGGCCACCGCCGACGCCGATCACACGGTACGGCTGTGGGACGTGGCGGATCGTCGGATCGTGGCGACGCTCACCGGCCACCGCGAGGCCGTCTTCTCGGTGGCCTTCGCGCCCGACGGGCGGACGCTGGCGTCAGCGGGATCCGACGGCACGATCCGCCTGTGGGACGTGGCCACCCGCCGTCAGCTCACCGCCCTCACCGGTCACGAAGGGGGCGTGTTCTCCGTGGTCTTCGCCCCGGACGGGAGGCTGCTGGCCTCGGCAGGATCCGACGGCACGATCCGCCTGTGGGACGTGGCCACCCGCCGCCCGCTCGCCACCCTCACCGGTCACACCGACTTCGCCAACGATGTCGCCTTCAGCCCCGACGGGCGCACCCTGGCGAGTGCCGGTGACGACCTGACCGTTCGGCTGTGGGACGTGGCGGCGCGCCGCCTGTCGGCCACACTCACCGGCCATACGGGCGCGGTACGGAGCGTGGCCTTCAGCCCGGACGGGGGACAACTCGCGAGCAGCGGCAACGACGGCACCATCCGCCTGTGGGATGTCAGGCGGCACCGGTTCGTGGCGGCGCTCACCGGCCACACCAGCTCCGTGCGCGGCATCGACTTCTCCCCGGACGGCCGCATGCTGGCGAGCAGTGGCAGCGACCGTACGGTGCGGTTGTGGGACGTGGCCGAGCGCCGGCTGTGGGCCTCTCTGACAGGCCATACGAACGCGGTGTGGGGCATCGTGTTCTCCCCCGACGGGCGCACGGTGGCCAGCAGCAGCAACGACGGCACCGTACGGCTGTGGACCATGGACATCGGAGCCCGGTTCCGGTCCATCTGCCGGCTGCAAGAAGGCACCGCCCCGAAGGAGCCGGAGGCGCTCATGACCGGACTCCCCGTCTCGCTCACCTCCGCATGTGCCCCGCTGTGAGCCCGTCGGAGAAGTGCCCTGCCCAGCAGGGGTTTCCCAGGGGTTTCCCGTTGCCCGTTCATCCGGGGTGACGCCGGGACCTCGACGAGCGGGGCCACGGGCCGCAGGCTGCTCCTTGCGCACGGAACTGTTCCTGGTGGCCCACTCGTCGCCGACAGGACTGCCACCGACGCGACTGTCGATGTGTCAACCACACAGCGGCACTTCACCAACGGCTAGGGAAACGGGGGCCTGGCATGTACCGCCGGACCGGTCTCATCAGCACTCTCATCGCATTACTGGCTTTCGTCCTCTGGACGCCCGCATCCGCGGCCGCCTCAACCGCGCCCGCGGGCGCGGCCGTTCGCGCGGCAGGCGCCGACGCCGCCTGTGCCGTCCTTGCGCCCGGAGCCTCCGCGGCGGCCGAGCGCGCCATCGCTGCCGCCTGCGCGCAGGTGGCAGCGGACGTCTGGTACACGTGGGGCGGCGGTCACGGCTCGCAGCCCGGTGCCACGTACGGGCAGGTGGATCCCACCGACCCGGCCAGTGAGCACGATCCCGAGCGGCTGGGCTTCGACTGCTCGGGGCTTGTCCGCTACGCCTACGCCCAGGCCGCGGGGTCGGACATCCTGAACGGGGTGGCCAGCGCCCAGTACTACACGCATCGCGCCGCCGCACGCTTCACCGCCGCCGAGGGCCTCGCCCCCCTGCTCCCCGGCGACCTGCTGGCCTGGGGCACCTCCCAGGACCTGCACCACATCGCCATCTACCTCGGCGCGGGAAAGATGGTCGAGGCCAGGCAGTCCGGCACCAAACTCATGGTCAGCGATGTCCGGATGACGGGCTACTTCGGAGCGGTCCGCGTCAACACCGGGGCCGTGACCGGCAACGTCTTCCAGACCTGGGGCACTGGCGTGTGGACCAAGGCCGCGCCGTCCACCACGGCCGCGCGCGTCTACGCCTTCCCCCGGGCGACGACCGTCCGCATCGAGTGCCAGAAGCATGCGGAGTCGGTCACCGCCGAGGGTTACACCAATGACGCCTGGTCCTACCTGCCCGACTACAAGGCGTGGGTCACCAACATCTACATCTCGGGGCCCGCGTGGCTGGACGGAGTGCCCACCTGCGCCTTCTGACACCGCGCAGATCGAACACCTGCTGGACGTCTGCCCGCACAGGCGGCCCCACCAGCTCTTCCTCCTGGAGCCCGTCCGCCGTCAACGGCGTCCTCTCCGGCCGGCCGCCGCTGATCATCGCGGCGGTCTGCCGGCACTTCACCGACACCGGTGCGCGTGCCCGTCCGACGTAAGCCGCGGCGGCGGTCGGTATTCTCCTCATCGGCGTACGGCCCATGAGGTGGGGCGTCCCGGCAAGGTACTTTCCCTCGGTGGCCACCACACCGGCCGCGGCGGACCGCGACTTCCCGGGGAGGGATCGCAGGGATGAACGAGACCCTGACCAACTGGGCAGGCAACATCACCTACACGGCCAAGGAGCTGCACCGGCCGTCCTCACTCGACACGCTCGCGA
Source organism: Streptomyces sp. NPDC058470 (assembly GCF_042721055.1). Lineage (NCBI taxonomy): Bacteria > Bacillati > Actinomycetota > Actinomycetes > Kitasatosporales > Streptomycetaceae > Streptomyces > Streptomyces sp. NPDC058470. The sequence continues at coordinate 91,369 of NZ_JBHXMF010000003.1, read as the reverse complement.
AGCTGGTGGCGGACAGCGCGAAGGTGCGCGTGCTGGGCAGCGGGCACTCCTTCAACGAGATCGCCGAGCCGGGCGACGACGGCGTACTGCTCTCGCTGACCGCGCTGCCGCCCGCGGTGGACGTCGACACGACGGCCCGGACGGTACGAGTCGCGGGCGGCGTCCGTTACGCCGAACTCGCCCGCCGCGTGCACGAGCACGGGCTCGCGCTGCACAACATGGCGTCCCTGCCGCACATCTCCGTGGCGGGTTCCGTCGCGACCGGCACGCACGGCTCCGGGGTCACGAATGGTTCGCTGGCCGCCGCCGTACGCGAGGTCGAGCTCGTCACGGCGGACGGATCCACGGTGACGATCGGCCGGGACGACGAGCGCTTCGACGGCGCCGTGACCTCGCTGGGCGCGCTCGGTGTCGTCACGGCGCTCACTCTCGACCTGGAGCCGGACTACCGGGTGGCCCAGCACGTCTTCACCGAACTCCCCTTGGCGGGGCTGGACTTCGAGGCAGTGGCCGCGTCGGCGTACAGCGTGAGTCTGTTCACCGACTGGGGGCGTCCGGGCTTCCGGCACGTATGGCTCAAGCGGCGCACCGACCAGGCGCCGCCCGAGTTCCCGTGGGCCACGCCCGCCACCAGGGCGATGCACCCCGTGCCCAGCATGCCCGCACGCAACTGCACCCAGCAGTTCGGCGTCCCCGGCCCCTGGCACGAGCGACTCCCGCACTTCCGGGCCGAGTTCACCCCGAGCAGCGGGGCCGAGCTCCAGTCCGAGTATCTGCTGCCGCGCCCGGACGCCCTGGCCGCGCTGCACGCGCTCGACGCGATCCGCGGGACGATCGCGCCGGTGCTCCAGGTCTGCGAGGTGCGGACCGTCGCCGCGGACCGCCAGTGGCTGAGCCCGGCGTACGGGCGGGACTCCGTCGCCCTGCACTTCACCTGGGTCGAGGACACCGCGGCCGTACTGCCGGTGGTGCGGCGGGTGGAGGAGGCGCTGGCCCCCTTTGACGCACGGCCGCACTGGGGCAAGGTGTTCACCGTGCCGTCGGCAGTGCTGCGCGAACGATACGCGCGGCTGGGCGAGTTCAGGGCGCTCGCGCAGGCGATGGACCCCGCGGGCAAGTTCACCAACGCCTTCGTGGAGGACTTCCTCCACCCCATTCCCTGACCCCCCTGACCCCCCTGTCGAAAGTCCGTCCCAGGCCATGACCTTCCGGCGCGCCGAGTGGTTGGCGAAATCGGCGCGTCCTTGACCTTGCGCCGCTGCACCTGCTCGGAGAGGAAGGCGAGAGCGCTCGGCGACCCAGGCGCGGCGGTCTGGGCCAGCCGCGCCCACGTACCCCAACTGCCCTATTCGTCAGGACAGTTGGGGACGTTCGGTGACGCGTTGTGTCAGCGCTGGTAGCGCCAGGGGCCCGTGATGGCGTAGAGGATGCCGGGGTTCTGGATGCTCGCGTACAGCGTCTTGCCGTCCGGCGAGAAAACGACGCCGGCGAACTCGCTGTAGTTGGGGTCCTCAGCCGTGCCGTCGTTCAGCTCGTTGCGGGCGATCGGGTACGTCTTGCCCGACTCCGTGGCGCCGAAGAGGTGCTGGATGCCCTCGCCGTCCTCCGCGATGATCACACCGCCGTAGGGGGAGATGGTGATGTTGTCCGGGCCGTCGAGGACGCCGTCGTTCGCGTCCGGGTCGGGGTTGACACCCAGGATCAGCTTGAGGGTGAGCGTGCCGCGGGCGGGGTCGTAGAACCACACCTGCCCGTCGTGCTGGACCGGGCTCTCCTCGCGGGCGAAGGACGAGACGACGTAGGTGCCGCCGTCGGCCCACCACATGCCCTCCAGCTTGCGGGCGCGGGTGATCTGCGTGTCGGTGAACTGCTTGCGCACCGAGACGGTCTTGGCGTCACGGTCCGGGACCGCCACCCACTTGACGCTGTAGGTGGTACCGGCCTTCGTGGCGCGGGAGAGGTCGTCGACGTGCGCGCCCTTGGAGTCGAAGACCTTGAAGGCCTCCAGCACACCGGCGGTGTCGGAGAGCGTCCGCAGCTTGCCCCGGCCGTGCTTGAAGCCCTCCGGCGGAGTCCACCGGTAGAACAGGCCGTTGGGGCCCGAGGCGTCCTCCGTGAGGTACAGGTGACCGCGCTTGGTGTCGACGACGACGGCCTCGTGGTCGTAGCGGCCGAGCGCCTTGACCGGCTTCGGGTTCTGGTTCGCACGGCGGTCGTACGGGTCGACCTCGAACACGTAGCCGTGGTCCTTGGTCATGCCGTTCTCGCCGGCCTTGGCCGTGTTCTCCTCGCAGGTCAGCCAGGTGCCCCAGGGACTGCGGCCGCCCGCGCAGTTCTGCTGGGTGCCCGCGATGCCGACCCACTCGGCCACGAGCTCGCCGTCCTTGGAGACCTCGACGACCGTGCAGCCGCCGGGGGCGGCGGGGTCGTAGACGAGTCCCGGCGTGAGCGGTACCGGAAACTCGACGGCCGTACGGGAGTCCTTGATCTCGTGGTTGTTGACCAGCAGCGTCGAACCGCGAGTGCCCTTGAAAGTGGCCGTGCCGTCGTGCTTGTTCGGCGTGAACTCACCCGAGTCCATCTTGGTGACACCGGCGCGGGTGACGACCTTGTAGGAGAACCCGGCCGGCAGCGCGAGCAGCCCGTCCGGGTCATCGATCAGCGGACCGTACCCGGTCTTGCTCTGGTGCCCCTGCGAGAGGGCCTCGTCCTGCTCCTGCCCCCGGCTCTGAGCGTCTTCCGCGCTCTCGGCGGCGTACGCGTACGTGCTGGCGGTGGACAGCACAGCGGCGCTGCCGATGAGGGCGATGCCCGCGCCTGCTGAGGTCTTGGCGAAGTCTCTTCGGGTGGTAGGCACGTTTATCTCCTGGGTGACACGATCCGGGGCGCCCATAGGGGCTGGGCGCTGCACACAGTTCCCTGCCCTGTCGAACAGAAGGTGAACTGAACGCAACGTCCGTGCGGGATACCGAACTTATGGTCCATACCTCCACGCGATCAAGGCTCCTGCCGCTTCTCCCTCTCAATTCCCAGGCGGGATGCGTTCGCCGGCCATTCCTCCGAGCCCCTTCGGCAGCGGAATCTCCGCCCACACGGTCTTGTACGTCCCGTCCTCGCGCGGCTCCACACCCCACCGCCGGGCCAGCGCCACGACGATCAGCAGCCCGCGCCCGCCGTCGCCGTCCGACGGCTGGTGCAGCACGGGCAGCCGGTCGGCCCTGCCGTCCGCGACCTCCACCCGTACGACGTCCTCGCGCAGCACCAGCCGTACGCGGAAGTCGCGCCCGCGCACGCGACCGTGCCGCACCGCGTTCGCCGCGAGCTCGGCGACGACGAGGGTGACGGCCTCACTGACCTCGCCGTCGTACGCGAACCCCCAGACGTCCATCCGGTTCGCGACCAGCCGCCGCGCGAGCCGGGCCCCTCGCGGGGTGGAGCTGTAGAGCTGCGTGAACGTACCGAGGGTGACGGGGACTTGGGCCCGGGGGTGTCCTTGCATGGGTCAACGGTGGCGGGGAGGACGCCGGTCGACCAGGCACGGCACTCCGACAGTGCGTGCTGTACGAGTTCACGGTGTGGACAGTTTGGGTAACCGTCCGTGACCATAGGTGACTTGGCGGGGTTGTCACCAAGGAACACGGGAGTTCCCGGAATGACCGACAGCATCGAGAGCATCGAGAGCACCACGAACGAGCCCGAGCCGCCCGACAGCTTGAAGGCGTTCGGGGCGGTACACAAGGCCTTCCGCAAACGGGCGGGCTACACGCAGGAGGAGTACGCGCCACTCGTCCAGTACCAACCGGGCACGGTGGCCTCCATCGAACAGGGGCGGCGCTTCCCACAGCGCAGGTTCGTCGAGCGCTCGGAAGAGGTCCTGGAGGCGTTCGGCGTACTGCAGGAGGTGTACAAGCACGCGGGACGGGAGACGGGGCTGGCGTCTTGGTTCCGCAAGTGGGGTGAGCTGGAGGAGCAGGCGATCAGCCTGTACACGTACGAGAACCGGCTCGTCCCCGGACTTCTGCAGTCGGAGGGGTATGCACGCACCCTCTTCGACGCGCGCGTGCCACTGCTCACCGAATCGCAGATCGAGGCCCAGCTCACGGCCCGCATGCAACGGCAGAAGCTCCTGCGCGAGCGGCCCAACACGGCGTTCAGCTTCATCGTGGAGGAGTACGTCTTCCAGCGGCGGACCGGGGGGACGGAGGTCACGCGGGAGCTGCTCGACCATGTACTGGGGCTTGGTGAACTGCGCAATGTGGAGGTGCAGTTGCTGCCTCTCGCACGCGATGTCCACGCTGGGCTGAACGGCCCCATCCAGCTGTCGGAGACCCCCGAGAACGAGTGGTTCGGCTACTGCGAGGGCCAGGAGAGCGGCCAGTTCATTGCGAGTCCGAAAACGATCAGTGTGCTCCACATGCGCTATGCGAAACTGCGCTCACAGGCTCTCACCCCGGAGGATTCCCTGAGCCTGCTGGAGCGGATGCGAGGAGCACTATGAGCACCACTGAACTGGCCTGGTTCAAGAGCAGCTACAGCGGCGACAGCTCCGGCGACTGCGTCGAAGTGGCCCTCGCCTGGCGCAAGTCGACGTACAGCAGCGGCAGCTCCGGCGACTGCGTCGAGATAGCCACCTGCCCCACCACCATCCACATCCGCGACTCCAAGAACACCCGCGGCCCCCAGCTCACCCTCGCCCCCGCCGCATGGACGGACTTCGTGGAGTTCGCCGTGCGTCGGTGACCCAGGCGCAACCCTGGGCACAGAGCGGCAATCGCTGCACAACCTCTTGTGGAGATATCTTCTCCGCTTTAGCGTTCGACTCCTCGCGCGGTCAGTCACGGCCGACCCCACTGAGGAGTCCCCCATGTCCACTGCTCCCAAGTCCCGCCTGAGACTTCGCACTCGGCACCGTATGCGCAACCTGATCGCCACCCTGGCGGCGGCCTCCGCCTGCTTCGGCGTCCTCGTCACCGCCGGGGACGCCAACGCCGCCGGGCAAGCGGCGAGTTCGTCGACGGCGGGCACCTACACGACGTACACCGACCTGCCGTACGCGTCCGGCGCAAGCCAGGTCCTCGACCTGTACGTGCCCGACGGCGCCCGCAAGCCGCTGCCGGTGATCGTCTACGTGCACGGCGGCGCCTGGCTCGCCAGCGACAAGTCCGAGCTGCTGCGGACCCTTGGCTGGGAGGCCCTGCTCGACCAGGGCTTCGCGGTCGCCTCCGTCAACTACACGCTCAGCGCCACCGCCCAATTTCCGACGCAGGTCCAGGAGGTGAAGTCCGCCGTCCGGTACCTGCGTGCCGTCGGCCCCCAGTACCAACTCAACGGGACGGTCGGGCTGTTGGGCGCGTCGGCGGGCAGCCAGATCGCGAGCCTGGTGGGCACGAGCTGTGGTGTTCGCTCGCTTGAGGGCAGCATCGGCACGACCGGGCCCTCCAGTTGCGTGGACGCGGTCATGGACATCGCGGGGCCGACCGATCTCGGCGCGCTGGCCGCCGCCGGCCCGGCCCTGGCAGGGGCGGTGACCGCCTACCTCGGCTGCCCGGCCGGCATCGAGTCCTGCTCACCCGCCGTGCTGCGGCAGGCCGACCCGACCACCTATCTGACCCCAGGGCGACGGCTGCCGCCATTCCTCATCGCGCACGGTGACGCCGACACCCTGGTTCCGCTGGAGCAGAGCCAGCGGTTCTTCGCCTCGCTGAAGCAGGCCTGCGGGAACATCAGTCTGTTCACCCTGAGCGGGCAGGACCACTTCTTCGCCACCCTCGGCGCCCTCCTCGAACCCTTCCCGGCCCGGACCGTGCAGACCGCGAAGGGCTGCGGACCGACGAAGACGGCCACCGAGCCACCGCTCGGCTACGCCACCATCGGCGCCTTCTTCGACAGCGGCCTGCGCTGACGCCGGTGTGCGGGCGGCGGGCGGCGCCACATGGACGATGGAGCCGACGTGGCCACCGTGGGATGACACCGGGTGCCCCGTTAAATGAGTGGCCCGCGTCTCCCTTCGGCGGGAGGATTCGTCAGTCTCCTCCCGACCTGCCCGAAGGAAGCCGAGGTGCCCGTGGCCACGTCAAAGTCGTCCGAGCCCCAGTCCTCCCCCGAAGTACGCACGGCGGCCGGTGTGTTGCGCGGCAGCCGTGAGGCGGGGCTCGCGGTCTTCCGTGGTATGCCGTTCGCCGAGCCGCCGGTCGGTGCGAACCGCTTCGCCGCACCGCAGCCCGTACGGGGCTGGGACGGCGTACGGGAGGCCTTGTCGTTCGGTCCGCCGCCCCCGCAGGCTGGTGCGTTCGGCATGGACGCGCTGTCGCAGGACGCCGAGGGTGACGGCGACTGGCTGACGGTCAACGTCTGGTCGCCGGATCCGACCCCGGGCGCCGGGCTCCCGGTGATGGTGTGGATCCAGGGCGGCGCCTATGTGATCGGCACGTCCGGCCTCCCGGAGTACGACGGCAGCCGTCTGTCCGGCGAGGGCGGTGTCGTCCTTGTGACCTTCAACTACCGTGTGGGACTTGAGGGTTTCGCGCAGATCGAGGGGGCGCCCGCCAACCGGGGGCTGCTCGACCAGGTCGCGGCCTTGCGGTGGGTGCGCGACAACATCCGTGCGTTCGGCGGCGACCCGGACCAGGTCACGGTCTTCGGCCAGTCGGCGGGCGGGGGTTCGGTCGCCGCACTGCTGGCGATGCCGCGAGCGGCCGGGCTGTTCCGCCGGGCGATCGCGCAGAGCGTGCAGAGCACGTTCTTCACGCCCGCACTGGCCGCCGACATCGCTGCCGCGTACGCCTCGGAACTGGGGCTGCGCCCCACGGTGGCCGACCTGTCCGGTGTGGCCCCGCCCCGGCTCGCCGCCGCGGGCGACGCGGTCACCGCCAAGGCGGCCCAGTGGGCTGAGCGTTGGGGCCGGGCGGCCCAGCGGTCGATCCTCATCTCGCCCGTCGTCGACGGCGACGTCCTGCCGGTCACTCCCTGGCAGGCGCTGGCCGACGGCGCGGGCAGGGACATCGAGCTTCTCGTCGGCCACACCCGCGAGGAGCAGCGACTGCTCACCGCACTCGACGGTCTGCTCGGCCAGGTGACCGAAGAACAGGCGACGGCCGCCCTGCGATCCTTCGCCCCCGGCCCCGACGGCGCCGACCGCTACCGTGCCGCCTTCCCGCTCGCGAGCCCCGACGACCTCTACGAACTGGTCAACTCCGACTGGCTGTTCCGCATGTCGTCCCTCCGCCTCGCCGAGGCCCAGACGGCGGCCGGCGGCCGTGCCCACGTCTACGAACTGACCTGGCCCGCCCCCGGCATGGGCGGCATCCTCGGTGCCTGCCACGGCCTCGACGTCTCACTCGTCTTCGGCAACCTGACCGGCACCCAGGCCGCGATGCTGATCGGCGAGACTCCTTCCCCGGAGGCCGAGACCCTGTCCGCACACATCCGCACCGCATGGACGGAATTCGCCGCCCACGGCACCCCCGGCTGGGCCCCCTACACCCCTGGCCAACGCCTCACCCAGCTCTTCGACACCACCCCGACCGTCACGACGTACCCGGAGGAAGACTCCCGCGTGCTCTGGCAGGACCACGTCTTCCCACCACTGCCACTGACCGACCGATAACCGGACCCCATAAACTGGCCTTTCGCCTGGAGCACCCAGGCAGGGCAGGTGGAGGCGGTCACCCATGGCGCGTGTCGGGCTCACGGCCACCCGGCTCGTGGCAGCCGCCGCCGACCTCGCGGACGAGGTCGGCTTCGAGAACGTCACCGTGTCCGCACTGGCACGACACTTCGGCGTCAAGGACGCCAGCCTGTACTCGCACGTCAGGAACGTGCAGGACCTGCGCACACGGATCGCGGTGCTCGCGGCCGGCGAGATGATCGACCGGATCGCGAGCGCCGTGGCCGGACGGGCCGGCAAGGACGCACTGGTCGCGTTCGCCGGCGCCTACCGCGAATACGCCCTGGAGCGCCCCGGCCGGTATCGAGCCACGCACACCCAGCTCGACCCCGCCCTCGTCGCCGAGTCCAGCACGTACCGGCGCACCGCCGAGGTGACGTACGGAATGCTCCGCGCGTACGGGCTGTCGGAACCCGACCTCACCGATGCCGTACGGCTGTTGCGCAGTACCTTCCACGGCTACTGCGACCTTGAGTTCATCGGCGGATTCGGCGACCCCAGAGACGTACAGACATCCTGGGAGCGGGGGCTGGACGCGCTTCATATGGCCCTGAAGCACTGGCCGCGGACGGCACACGGCGACCTTGGGTGACCTGCAACTCGGGGCGGTGATTGACCGTGTCGGGAGAGACTCGGGGCGCGGGCGGGGTAAAAACCCCCCCCGCCCGAGACCCCCCCACCCCCCCACACACGCCCCCCCCACGCACCCCAAACCCAAACAAATATAAAAAAA
>NZ_JBHXMF010000003.1:72148-82960 GCF_042721055.1 Streptomyces sp. NPDC058470 | reverse complement strand
GCGGTTCAGAACCGCCGCGCGCCGCTTTCCGCTCAGACCGCGCTACCGCCGCACGCCGTCTTCCGCTCAGACCGCGCTACCGCCGCACGCCGTCTTCCGCTCGGACCGCGCTACCGCCGCACGCCGTCTTCCGCTCGGACCGCCGTCCGCTCCTTCGCTCACACCGCCGTCCGCTCCATTCGCTCATACGGCCGTCCGCTCCATTCGCTCATACGGCCGTCCGCTCCACGGGAATCCACAACTCCGCGTCGGCCTGTGTCCCGTCCTGCGACAGCCGGGTCCGCAGGATCTCGGGGCCCGGCCGGCTCTGGTAGGGGTTGGAGGGGAACCACTGGGTGAACACGTCCCGCCACAGGTACTGGAGCGTCTGTGGAAACGGCCCGGAGCTCTCGAAGACGGCCCAGGCGCCGGCCGAGACGGAGAGGGCGTCCATGTCGTCGGGCACCTGGGCCCCGGTCACCACGCCGTGGTAGTAGTCGAGTTCGGTCCCCTCGGCACGGCTGTCGTCCAGATTGTCGCTCACCGAGATGAGCCCCTCCGGATCCTGATCGGACAGAGCCTCGATGCGCCGGATCGTCTCCTGGCCGAGCCCCCGGATGAAAGCGGCGATGCCCGGGTTCATCCCCTCGTGTACGAGGGGGACCCGCGCCTTCCGCCCGACCACACGGAACTCGTCTTTCTCCACAACCCGGTACCGCATGCTGCTACTCCCTTCGACGATGAGGCGGAAGGACATCCGTGGCTGGGACTGCAGGCTCGCGCCAAGCCGCCTGACCTCGCCGGGACCGACGCCGTGCATGGCGCGGAACGCCCGCGCGAACGCCTCGCCCGAGGAGTAGCCGTACCGCACCGCGATCTCCAACAGCGTCCGCTTCCCGGCCAGCACCTCGGCACCCGCGACGGTCAGCCGCCTGCGCCGGATGTACTCCGACAGCGGAAGCCCCGCCAGCGCCGAGAACAGCCGTCGGAAGTGGTACTCCGACGTCACCGCGATCCGCGCCAGCTCGGACACCTCGATCCGCTGATCAAGGTGGTCCTCGATGTGCTCCATGGCCTGGTTCAGCCGCTCCAGCACCCCGGCCTCCTTCCCTTGCGATCACCACGTTAGGAAGGACCCACCCTGCCGGACCCGACATCCTGTGCCCGGTCCGGTCGGGTCCGGCATCCGCTGCCTCGGCCAGAAGATGGGGTCATGCGAGCGTGCCGACGGAATCCGCGTAGTACGTGGATCCCCTGAGATGCACGGCCAGTTCACGGAAGCTCCAGCCCTCACCCGGTGAGTCGTCGAGCTGTTCCTCCGTCATCGCCGAGATCCGGTTCGCCCAGATCCGGGCAAGGCGAGTGAGCCGGCTGCGAGCCTCCTCCAGGTCCTCCTGCGTGAACGGCACGAGGTCCGCCTCCGTCGTGCTCGCCGACGCATGCCAGTGGTCGGGCTGCGGCTGCTCACCGACGAGACGGGCCTCCAACTCGGCCAGGTGGTCGACAAGATGGTCGGCGACCCGGCGGATGGCTTTGTGCGGGGTGTAGACACGGTCGTCGACATGAGTGGGCTCGCCGTCCCACACGGTCCAGGTGGCCGCCAGTCCAAGGACGTGGTCCACCATGGCAACGACTCCTTCGGCCAGGTACTCCGGGCTCTCTTTGCTCTCCAACGGGAATTCGCTCATACCGAGACGCTAGAGGCGCAACACTTCGGTCCCGGCCGAACCGTGGGCACGACAATTGCTCGGACTCGGCCCTCCGTGGACATGCCCAAGCCGTCCACCACGGCCTGCGCCCAGGTAATGGGCGACAACCACGTCGGTGCGCGTGCTGAGCGCCTGGACCAGGCGCTCGCTCAGTCCGGCGGAGAAGGAGAAGAAGAGGAAGGATGAAGAGGAAGGAGGAGTGGCTCAGGGCGTTCAGGGTCGGCGGTCCTCAGGGGGTACCGGCCGGGCTCCGTGGCGTGGCGGAGCGGCGACGGAAACCTGGAGCGCCCCGGTTCCGGTCGGGACGCCCCAGGAGCCCATCTCACCCTTACAACGCCTCCGGCACCAGATGCCGGGCGACTAGTTCGTTGCGGACCAGGCGCGCGCAGAGTGTCTGTCTCGGTGCGGGGACGTCCATCGATGGGCTCGAACTGCGGACCTGACGCCCGGTCATGTACCGCGCGTCCACTGCCGCCATGGCGAGGTAAGCGGGTGCCACGGGACGGATCCGTGGTTTCGCGTCCTGTCGGGTTGAGGTAACTCCGCTCGACCTGGGCGACGAGATCGCCTTCGCCGACCGTGACACACCGTCCGCATCCCAGGAGACCTGCCCGGAGACGAAGACCATCTTTAGCCCCTCGTCGACCGCCCGATGGCGCGATGCGCTTCCCCGCACTCGGCCGCGCGAGTGGATGAGCCGCTGACAGGGCTCGGACCAACGGGCGACGGGCAAGAGGCCGTTGCTCAGCTGGTGAGGGCTGGTCCGGCTCAGTGCGCGGGTGCCTCGGTGACCGCGACCTCTCCGATGCTCCGCTCGATCTCCTCGGAGCGCGGCGCGGTGGCCCGTGCCCAGTAGTAGATGCCCAGGGAGAAGGCGGCGATGACCACGACGTCCCACCAGAGGCCGATGTGGCCCTCGCCGCCGAAGCCGCCCTGCCAGGAGATCAGGCCCATGCCGATCAGGTAGGCCGGCAGCCACTGGGCGGCCCTGAAGTTCATCCTGGGCGCGTCGGGCAGGCCCTTCCGCGTGGCGTAGAGGGCGTAGCCGCCGAGCAGGACGTAGCCGAGGATGATCGCCACACCCAGCCGCCAGAGGGTGTCCCAACGGGCCCAGTAGATGATGAGGTTGGCCACCACGAAGGACAGCGGGGAGAGCACCTTGCCGCCGGGCAGCCGGTAGGGACGGTCGTGGTGCGGCAGTTTGTCGGCGAAGACACCGTAGGCCAGCGGCGCACCCGCGTACATCAGGACGCTCGCCGAGGTGATGAAGCCGACCAGCTGCTGCCAACTGGGGAAGGGCAGGAAGCAGACCACGCCGGTCACGAAGGAGAGGATCAGACCGAACCACGGCACGCCACGGGCGTCGGTCTTCTCGAACACCTTCGGGGCGTAGCCGTTCCTGGACAGGCCGAAGGACAGGCGCGAGGTGGCGGTGGTGTAGATCAGGCCGGTGCCGCCCGGGGAGACCACGGCGTCGAGGTACAGCACGACGCTCAGCCAGCCGAGACCCACCAGCGTCGCCAGACCCGCCCAGGGGCCGCTGATGCCCGGGTAGTCGAGCCCGGACCAGCCGTGGGCGAAGGAGGTGTGCGGCAGAGCGGCGATGTACACGACCTGGAGGAGGACGTAGATGACCGAGCCGATGGCGACCGAGCCGAGGGTCGCGCGTGGCAGGTCACGCTTCGGGTTGCGGCTCTCCCCCGCGAGCTGGATCGCCTGTTCGAAGCCCAGCAGGGCGAAGATGATTCCGCTGGTGCTGATGGCGCTCAGTACGCCCTTGGCGCCGTACGGGGCGAAGCCCTCCGAGGTGAAGTTGCCCGGGTGGAAGTTGGTGAGCGCGATGATGAAGATCGTGGCCAGCGGGATGGCCACCTTCCACCAGGTGGCCGCGCTGTTGGTGTGCGCAAGGATGCGTATGCCGAGGAAGTTGACCACGACGAACACGGCCATCAGAAAGACGGCGACGAAGAAACCGCTCGTTGTCAGGGTGCCGTCGGAGTGCTGGAACCCCTGCGCGAACTGCCAGTGCCCCGCGTACCCGATCATGGCCTCGACCTCGATCGGCGCCACGGTCGCCGCCTGCAGCCAGGCGAACCAGCCGAAGGACATGCCGGCCAGGCCGCCGAACGCGTAGTGGGGGTAGCGTGCGGTGCCGCCCGCCACCGGGAACATGCCTCCGAGCTCGGCGTGCACCAGCGCGAGCAGCACGATGGCGATCGCGCCGATCAGCCAGGAGATGATGGCCGCGGGACCGGCCATCACCACGGCCTTCTCCGCACCGTAGAGCCAGCCGGAGCCGATGATGGATCCGACCGAGGCCCACATCAGTCCGATCAGACTGACGTCCCGCCGCAGGCCGCTGGGGCCCCTCGTGGCCTTCGGAAGAGCACTGTCGACGGTCACCATTTCTCATGGGCCTCTCATACATGAACAGACGTATTGAACAGACGCATTGAACAGATACATTCAACGCACAAGAGGTCTTAGGCTAGGTTTGGATTGCCTCTTCGGAGAAGGTCGTTGAATTACTCTTGACCGTTACAAGGGAAGTTCCTGGAAAGCACTTCAGGATTTCTGTACGCGGGAATTCAGAATTTCTCCGAAGAGGTCGGGTGGCCGTACACCGGAGCGAACCGGCTCGTGGGGGGGCGGCTCCTCGGCCACCACCAACCACCCGTAACGCTCCGTGTCCGGCATGGGCGGCCGCCCGAACGCCGCGTCCACCGAACCGTCCGCCGGGCTCGTGGCGCAGGTCCCACCTATGGACGTCCGTGGCCGTGGCCGTGGCCATGGCCATGGCCACGGTCACGGTCACGGTCATAGCCATTGGCCATCACGATGGGTCTTGGACGGGCGAGCGGGCTTGCGGCGAGACTCGACGTATCGAAGCCCTGGCGGCTTCGAAAGCAGCTAATCCACAAGGGAGTTGGACATGGCCAAGGTATGGCTGGTCACCGGCGCCAACAGCGGTTTCGGGCGGGCGTTCACCGAGGCGGCCGTCGCCGCCGGAGATCTCGTGGTGGCCACGGCCCGCAGGCCGGAGGCGCTGGCCGACCTGGTGGCGGCCCACCCCGAACAGGTCGAGGCACTCACCCTCGACGTCACGGACCCGGCGGGGATCACCTCCGTCGTGGCCGACGTGGTGGAGCGGCACGGCAGGATCGACGTGCTGGTCAACAACGCGGGCCGGACCCATGTAGGCGCCGCCGAGGAGACCACGGACGCCGAGCTGCGCGAGCTGTTCGAGCTTCACTTCTTCGGCCCGGTCGCACTGGTGCGGGCCGTGCTTCCGCACATGCGGGAGCGGCGCTCGGGAGCGATCGTGCAGCTGAGCAGCATGGGCGGACAGATGTCGTTCGCGGGATTCTCGGCCTACAGCGGCACGAAGTTCGCCCTTGAGGGCTTCTCCGAGGCTCTGGCGCACGAGGCGGGGCCGCTCGGCATCAAGGTCCTGATCGTGGAGCCGGGCGCGTTCCGCACCAGCCTGTTCGACAACGCGACCGCCAGCGAAGAGATCGCCGACTACACGGACACGGTCGGCGCCACCCGTCGGATGGTCGCCACGTCCGACGGTTCCCAGTCCGGCGATCCGGCGAAGGCCGCGGCGGCGGTCCTGACCGCTCTCGCCGCCGAGCCCACCCCGCTGCGGCTGCCCCTCGGCAGCGACGGTCTGGACGCGGTGGTCGCCCACATCGACGCACAGCGGGTGGAGATCGCCGCCTGGGAGAAGGTGGCTCGGGACACGGCGTTCGAGGCGTCACGGCGACCGTAACGGCAACAGCAGCAATGACAGTGGTACGGGCGTCCCGGGCGGTTGGCCGGGACGCCCGGCCCCTCTGGTCACAGGAACATCTCAGACTACCTACATGTATCTCACATGAATGGTTCGCACTCTGTAGTCAGGACCGTTATCCAGAGGAGCGCCGTCATGAGCGATCACGAGCCGCGAAACCCCAACGAACCCGTCCCCACCAGCCCCGTTCCGAGCCCGCCGCCGGTACAGCCGCCGGCACAGCCCAAGGAAGCCCGCCTGGCTAAGGCACGGCGCGTGCTGACGACCAGGAAGACCGCATGGACCGTCGCCACCGCGCTCGTGTGTGCGGTGGTCGGCCTTTCCGTCGCCCTCGCCACGTCGCCCTCGGCAACCACGTCAGAGCCCGTCAGCTCCGGCAGCAGCGTCGCGAGCGCTCCACCGGCCGGCGGTCCCGCCGCGGGCGGCGGAGGAACCAACGCCCGCTCCGGACCGGCCGAAGGAGGAGCCCTCGGCACCGTCACCGGCGTGACCTCGTCGGGCTTCACCCTGACCACGGCCACGGGCGAGAAGGTGACCGTCAACGAGGCGTCCTCCACGACGTACCTGAACGGGACGAGCTCGACCACGGCAAGTGCCGTCAAGACGGGCGCCAGCATCCTCGTACTCGGGACGGCCGACGGAACGACCATCACGGCCTCCCAGGTCACCGTCCAGCCGAACGGCGACGGCGGAGCCGCGGCTTCCACGGCCGCAGGGGTGGTCCCCTTCCAGCAGGGTGCGTCCTCCGAGGCGAAGCAGGACGGTCAGATCCCGTCGAACTACACCGAGGGCGAGGGGACCATCGTCAGCGGATCGACCGCGGACAAGGCCACCGAAGCCGCACTGGCCGCCTACCCGGGTGGAGTCGTCGACCGTGTGGTGCAGCTGAGCAACGGCGAGTACGAGGTCCATTACATCGGCGTCAACTGGCCGCACCACGTGTTCGTCGACCAGGACTTCAAGGTCGTCGGCGCGTTCTAGTCACCACGTCTCGGCTACGTCGGCACAGCGGCCGCTCAGGCCGCGCGTCTCGCCGTGATGAGTTCGTGCAGGGTGCGCTTCGTGACGCTGCCCCCGTTGCGGTTGTCGATCAGGTCCGTGACGCAGTCCAGCAGGCCGCTCAGCGCGGTGGGGTCCAGGGCACGGTGGTTGGAGAAAGTGCACAGCAGGTCGCGGTACTCGGGGGCCGAGTACGTGATCTCCTGGGCGAAGCGCCGGACCTCCACCGCGTCCAGGTGGTCGGAGCGGTCAAGTTCGCCGGTGTCGGGGGTCAGCGCGGACTCGTCCGGCATACGCAGGCCGGTCGGAGTGGTGGGGTCCCAGCGTTCGTAGCAGCCTTGGACCAGATCACAGAAGTCCTGGTCCCAGCTCCCACCGGCCACGTGCTCGGTGGTGACGAGGGCGAGGGTGCCGCCCGGGGCGAGGGCGGCTGCCGCCTTGGGCACCCGGACCGCCGGGTCGATCCAGTGGAAGGCGGTCGCGCAGACCACCAGGTCGAAGGGCTCCTCCGGGAGGGGCCACGCCTCGAAGGCCGAGACCTCGACGCGGGCGTTCGGGAAGGGCCGCAGGTTGCGCCGGGTGACCGCGGCGACCGTGGGTCCCAGCTCCACCGCCGTGATCCGGCAGCCCAGCCGGGCCAGCGGGACGGTGAGCTGCCCGGTCCCGGGGCCCACCTCCAGGACGCGGCTTTCCGGGGTCAGGCCTGCGGCGGTGATCAACGCCTCGACCAGCGGAGGCGGGTAGGCGGGGCGGGCGCGGTCGTAGAGCTCGGGGTCCTCGTCGAACACGTCTCGCAGCATGCCCCAAGGCTAGGCAGCGGCCCTCCGCCCCGCATCCCATATTGTGGGCGAAATATCCGCTTGCTGAACGTCCCGTCCGGAGGGACGTCCGGAGGGACGTCGGGAGGGACGTCGGGAGGGACGTCCGGAGGCGTCTCCGTCCGCTTCGACTAGCGTCATGACATGACCAGCGACACCACCGGCACCCTCGCCGACGCCCTCTCCACCGGCACGGTCGTCCTCGACGGCGGCATGTCCAACCAGCTCGAATCGGCCGGTCACGACCTGAGCGACGAGCTGTGGTCGGCGCGGCTGCTGGCGGAGCGGCCCGAGGCGATCGTCGAGGCGCACCTCGCCTACTTCGAGGCGGGCGCCGACGTGGCGATCACGTCCAGCTACCAGGCCACCTTCGAGGGCTTCGCCAAGCGCGGGCTCCCGCGCGAACAGGCGGCCGAACTCCTCTGCCGCAGCGTCGAGTTGGCGCGCGAGGCCGCCCGTCGCGCGCACCTGAAGGGCGTCACACGGCCGCTGTGGGTGGCCGCGTCGGTCGGGCCGTACGGGGCGATGCTCGCGGACGGTTCGGAGTACCGGGGGCGGTACGGGCTGAGCGTCACGGAGCTGGAGCGGTTCCACCGGCCGCGCCTGGAGGTCCTGGCCGCCGCCGCGCCCGACGTACTGGCCCTGGAGACCGTGCCGGACGCGGACGAGGCGCGGGCACTGCTACGGGCGGTGCGCGGGCTCGGCGTACCGGCGTGGCTGTCGTACAGCGTCGCCGGCGACCGGACGCGGGCCGGGCAGCCCCTGGCGGAGGCCTTCGCCCTGGCCGCCGACGCCGACGAGGTCATCGCGGTCGGCGTGAACTGCTGCGCCCCACAGGACGTGGACGCGGCGGTCGAGACAGCCGCGCGGGTGACCGGGAAGCCGGTCGTCGTCTATCCGAACAGTGGCGAGGAGTGGGACGCGGACGCGCGGGCGTGGAGTGGGCGGTCCAGGTTCACCGCCGAGCAGGTCGAGGGATGGCGCCGAGGTGGGGCGCGGCTCATCGGGGGGTGCTGCCGGGTGGGGCCCGAAGGTATCACCGGGATTCACGAGGCGCTGGGGGGCTGAGAGGGCGCTGAGGGGCTGAAGGGGCTGAAGGGACGTTCAAGGAGCTGAGGGAACAGTGGGGAGCTGAGAGGGCACTGAGGTTGGCGTAACTCCTGTGAAGCACGGGCTCAATGGAGGCTTCACGGGCGGGTGGTGAAGTCCGTGTACTCGTCAGCGATTCAGAGCGGACCACGGACCACGGAGACACCTTGAGCGAGCCCACCGCCGAACAACTGGACACCTACGTACGGACCCGCCTCGCACTGGCGGGTTTCGATCTCTCCCTGCTGCCCGAGGTCTTCGACGCCGACACGGGGGTGCCCACGCAGGCCCAGGCACTCGCCTCGCTGAAGTCGTTCGTGGCGTCCACGCCGGGCGCGATCTCCGGGTGGACCCCGCCGGCGGACAGCCCCGCGTACGCGCAACAGGCCTCGCCACCCCTCCTCTACCCGTCCATCACCGAGGCCTGGACCGGTAAGGCGGGCGACCGATGAGCCGCGCCCTCAACAGACGTGTCTTCCTGGCGGGTTCGGCGGCGGCGGCGAGCGGACTCGCCCTCCAGAGCGCCACTCCCGCAAGCGCAACTCCCGCAGGCGCAGCCGCCGGCGCTCCCCGCGTCCCCGACATCGACGTACGCAAGGCCGCCCAGCAGGACCCCTCCGAGGCGACCCTCGCCGAGGCCGTCGTCCTCATGCGGCGCGGAAAGCTGACGTCAGCGACGCTGACCGAGGCGTACCTGGAGCGGATCCAGCGATACGACTCCACGTATCAGGCATACGCCGAGGTGACCGGCGACGCGGCCCTCGCGGCGGCGCGGAAGGCGGACCGGGGGCAGGCCGGGACGGGCGGCGTGCTGCGCGGGATCCCCCTGTGCATCAAGGACAACTACTTCACCAAGGGCGTGCCGACGCGCTGCAACTCGTACATCTTCGAGGACTTCGTGCCGGACGAGGACGCCACGGCGGTCGCCCGGCTGAAGGCGGCAGGCGGGATCGTCCTGGGCAAGGGGCAGATGGGGCCGCTCGCCACGACCCGGGCGACGCTGCCGAACGGGACGGTGACGACGGTCAACGCCTGGACGCCCGAGAACCCGAGTGTCGACCCGGGCGGCTCCTCGACCGGGCCCGCCTGCTCGGTGGCCGGGCGACTCGCGTCCTCGTCGATCGGCACGCAGACCGGCGGCTCCATCGTGCTGCCGTCCAACCAGCAGAACCTGACCGGCCTCAAACCCACCATGGGCCGGGTGTCCATCCATGGCATCATTCCGCTCTCCTTCACCCGCGACCACTCCGGGCCGCTCGCGCGCGACGCCATGGACGCGGCGCTGATGCTCCAGGTCATGGCCGGTCCGGACGCCCAGGACCCGCGCACGTTGGGGCTGCCGGACGTGCCCGATCTGATCCGGTCCGCGACGCCCGTCGTCTCACGCGGCGGTGCGGTACGGCTGCGCCGCGCGACCCGGATCGGTGTGCCGGCCGACTTCCTGAGCGCGCAGAAGACCTTGCGCGGGGCCTTCCTCGACAAGCTCGACTCCCTCTCGGGTGTCACGCTCGTCGACATCACGTATCCCACTGACTGGGACCTGCTGACCGGCACCTTCAACGCGGCCCGGCTCGCCGAGCGCAGCGAGCCGTTCCGGCACTGGCTGCGCGCGAACCCGGCCAAGTTCGGTGTGTCGCTGCTGAGTTGGCTCCAGGGGCTGATGCTCTCGGGCGACGAGTGGATCACCGCTCAGCGCGCCAAGAACCATCTGCTGCGGGAGGTCCTCGACGGGCTCATGGACCGCTGCGATGTTCTCCTGCAGACCGGTCCGGTGCCGTTCGACATCCTGGGGCTGCCCGAAATCGGCTTCCCCATCGGCTTCGACACGGCCGGCGTGCCCATCGGCGCGATTCTCGGCGGCCAACCGTACGAGGAGGACCGGCTGTTGGAGGTGGCGGCCGCGTATCAGGCGGTCACCGACTGGCATACCCGACGCCCGGCCGATCCGACCACCACCTCGGCCATGCTGAAGGCCGCGACCGTCCGGCCGCAGCTCTCGGCCGAGGAGGCGGCAGCGGCCTCCGCGTGACGCCGCCCGACGGGGGCGGAGGGTCAAGGCCGACCGGGCCCCGGCGGAGGGAGAACGGTCAAGGCCGGCGGGCCCCGGCGGGAGCGGAGGGCCAGGGCCGACGGGCCGGGCGGGAGGGCGGAGTCAGCCCCGACGGGGCCGCCGGGGCGACGCAGACGACGTACGGCCGACAGGGGCGCGACACCCCGCACGGACGGACCGCCGGGAAGGCGCGACACCGGGGCGGCTTCCGGGGAACCGCACGGACGGACCGCCGGGAAGGCGCGACACCGGGGCGGCTTCCGGGGAACCGCACGGACGGACCGCCGGGAAGGCGCGACACCGGGGCGGCTTCCGGGGAACCGCACGGACGGACCGCCGGGAAGGCGCGACACCGGGGCGGCTTCCGGGGAACCG
>NZ_JBHXMF010000003.1:0-72048 GCF_042721055.1 Streptomyces sp. NPDC058470 | reverse complement strand
CCGCACGGACGGACCGCCGGGAAGGCGCGACACCGGGGCGGCTTCCGGGGAACCGGGGAGCCGGGCCGCGTATCTCCATCTCAACCCGTCGTCCCCACCTCGTTGTTGGGCGCGCCGTCGCCCACCGGCGGAAGGTCCCCGCGTTCCACCGGCGTGGTGGCGGTCGGGGCGGGGGTCGGGAAGAGGGCGGCCAGTTCGACGTTCCCCGGGCGGTGGGCCGCCGTGGCGGCGCCGCGGAGGACGGCTCGGGTGACCGAGGCCGAGTCCGCGCTCAGCCGAACGACGACGTCCCCCTTCTCGGGGAGCAGGTACTCGTGCTGCCCACTCCCGGTGCGGTACCAGCCGCCCCCGTCCCGCTCACACCCCGCACAGCTCTCCGCCGTCACCGTGCCCCGGTCCACGTAGAGGTGAATCTGACCTCCGGTCTTCTCGGACCAGTACGCGCTGGAGAAACCGTCACCGCCGTACACACCCACCGACTGCTGGGCCAGGGTGAATCCCGACACCTCCGTGACGTACACGAGTTCCGGTGCGATCTGCAAGGCCCGGGCGCGGGCGTCGAGTTCGGCCCGGTCGGGACCGGCAGGGCCAGGATCGAGCGTCCCGGCCCCCGCCTTCTCCGTGCCGCAGCCGGCGAGCAGCACGGGGAGCAGCAGCGCCGGAAGCAGAACACGCACAGTTCGGATCATGCGACCATCCTGCCGGACTCGGACACTGCGCCGGCTCCCGCTCCGGCCCGTGTCCGATTCCTTCAAGACTCCCCACCCCCACCCCGCCTACCGTGACCGCATGACTCCACGATTCGACCTGATCGGCATCGCCGTCTCCGACATGGCCGCCTCCCTCGCCTTCTACCGGCGCCTCGGGCTCACTTTTCCCGAAGGCTCCGAGGACCAGCCGCACGTCGAGACCGAACTCCCCGGCGGACTGCGGCTCGCTCTCGACACCGACGAGGTGATCCGGTCCTTCCACGCCGGGTACCGGCCCCCGGCCGTCGGTGGCCGGGTCTCTCTCGCCTTCCTCTGCGACAGTCCGGCGGAGGTCGACTCCGTGTACGACGACCTGGTCGGCGCCGGCCACCACGGCGAGCTCAAGCCGTGGGACGCCGTCTGGGGCATGCGGTACGCGGTCGTGCGGGACCCGGACGGCAACGGCGTCGACCTGTTCGCACGGCTGCCGGAAACCGCATAGCGGCGGAACCCGAACAAGGGCCGCCGCTACCCGCGTCCGAGCAGTTCCCCCAGCGTCGCCCCTGCCAACTCCCGTACATCCCGCGCCAGATGGGCCTGGTCCGCGAACCCCACCCGGACCGCCGTCTCCGCGAAGGGCACCCCGTCCCGCGCGAGGGCCAACGCCCGCTGGAGCCGCAGCACGCGGGCCAGCATCTTGGGCCCGTACCCGAACGCGGCCAGCGAACGTCGGTGCAACTGTCGGGCGCCCAGGCCGAGTTCGTCAGCGACGGCGGCCACCGGGCGCCCCGCGTCCAGGGCCGCCACGACCTCTCGGAGCAGTAGGTCGGCGGGCTCGGCATCGGCCGCCCGTGCCAGCGCCACCTCTTCGAGTGCGCTCACGGGGTCGGCCGCGGAGTCGACCCGCGCGGTAAGCCGTCGTACCTCCGAGACGGGCCAGATGTCCGCCAACTCCACGCGCTGATCCCGGAGTTCGTGGGCGGGAACGCCGAGGAGCGCGGGCGCGGTGCCGGGAAAGAAACGGACGCCCGCCCAGCCACCAGGCATCCCCTCCGGGACGTACGCATGTGTGTCAGGACCGGCGACCAGCAGCCGCCCCTCGTTCCACAGCAGGTCCATGCACCCGTCGGGCAGTACGGGCCGTGCACCGGACGCGGCCGGGGTGTTCGTCCACACCACGGCACCGGCGAGCCGGGACACCCTCTCCGCGTACACGTACGACACGCTACGCCGCTCTCGTCCGGTGCTCCTGCGGGCTGACCCCGTACACCCGCTTGAAGGCACTGGAGAGCGCGAACGCGCTGCCGTAGCCGACCTGCCGGGCGATCGCGCCGATGGTGTCCTCGGTGTCGCGCAGCCGGTCGGCGGCGAGGGCGAGGCGCCAGCCGGTCAGGTAGGTCATCGGGGGCTCGCCGACGAGTTCGCTGAAGCGGCGGGCGAGCGCGGCGCGGGAGACGCCTGCCTTGGCGGCGAGGGTCGCGACCGTCCAGGGGTGGGCCGGGTCGTCCTGGACCAGCCGCAGGACGCGGCCCACCACGGGGTCCGCCAGAGCCTGGTACCAGGCGGGCGCCTCGGCCTCGGGGCGGGAGAACCAGGCCCGCAGCGCGGCGATGACCAGCAGGTCGAGCAGCCGGTCGAGGACGACCTCCTGGCCGGGTTCGTCTCGGACGATCTCCTCGGCGAGGATGTCGGTGAGCGCGCAGTCCCACACCTCGGCGGTGAGCGTGAGGAGCGGCGGCAGGGCGTCGAGCAGCCTGCCGCTGATCTCGCCCTGCATCATGTACGTCCCGATCAGCATCACCGCGGAGCCGTCGAGCCGGTCGCCCCAGCTGCGGACACCGAGGTCCCAGTGGCCCTTCAGAGAGCGCCCGTCGGGGTAGCTGCACTCGCCGCCCGGCAGGATCACCGCCTGCGGGACCGTTCCCGGGTCGTCGGCCACGGTGTACGGGTCAGGGCCGCGCGCGATGGCGACGTCTCCCGCGCTCAGCCGCACCCGCTCTCCACCGTCCGCCGTGACCCAGGCGTCTCCGCGGACAAGCAGCATGATCGTCAGAGGGGCGCGGTCCTCCACGCGGATGCCCCAGGGCGGGTCGAAACACGCACGGATCATGAAGGCGCCACGAGCGCGTGGGCCCTCCAGGAGGCCTGCGAGTGCGTCCATGGGGCCAGCGTAGACGCGCACATATGGGAATGAGCGGTTCAGCGATGGTTCCTTGCTGAGCACCGAAGTTCACTGTCCGTATGACGGAGAACACGGCAGGTACGAAGGACATGACGGTACTGGTCACCGGCGCCACCGGGCGCACGGGCAGCCGGGTCGCGGAGGCCGCGCGGGCGGCCGGGCTCACGGTGCGGGCGGGGTCCCGTTCCCAGGGCACCCACTTCGACTGGGCGGACCGCTCGACGTGGGCGGACGCCCTGCGCGGCGCCGACGCGGCCTATCTCGCCCACCCCACGGACGTCGGCTCCCCGGACGCCACCGAGGCGGTCGGCGCCCTCGCACGCGAGGCGGTCGGGCTCGGCGTACGGCGGCTTGTGCTGCTGTCGTCGCGGGGCGAGGAGCGGGCGCACGCGACCGAGGAGGCGCTCAGGACCTCGGGCGCGGACTGGACGGTCGTACGGGCGGCGTGGTTCGCGCAGAACTTCAGCGAGGGTCCGCTGGTGGAGGGGCTGGTCCACGGGGAGCTGGTGTTCCCGGCCGGTGAGGTGCGGGAGCCGTTCATCGATGTCCGGGACATCGCGGACGTCGTGGTCGCCGCGCTGACCTCGGGCGACCGCTACATCGGGCGGGAACTCGCCATCTCGGGGCCCCGGTTGCTGTCCTTCCGCGACGCGGTCGCGGAGATCTCGAAGGCGACGGGCAGCGAGCTGAGGTACGTCCCGGTGACGGCGCGGCAGTACGGCGACACCCTGGCCGGGTTCGGGGTGCCGCCCCACGAGGTCGAGTTCCTCGTCGAGCTCTTCGAGGGCCTCCTCGACGGCCGCAACGCCCATCTCTCGGACGGCGTCCAGCGGATCCTGGGGCGCGAACCGCGCGACTTCACGGATTTCGCCCGGGAGGCCGCGGCGGCCGGAACCTGGAAGGCCTGAGCCCGTCCCGTGGTGTCGGTCCCGGTGGTGTCGGTCCCCGGCTGAGGTCACTCCCCCGGCGGCGCATCCCCGTTCTTGTGCTGCGGGCGATGCGTGTTCTTCACATGCGCCCGCAGCCGGGAGGTCACGTCCTCCGGCGGCAGGAAACGGGACCAGCGCTCCGGGAACTCGGAGGGCATGTCCGGGTCGTCGGAGTCGTCGAACTCGGCGTCGTACGAGCGGGACGCGGAGACGCGGGCGACGTACTCGGCGACCTGAGCCTCGCGCAGGCGTTCGTTGTTGGCACGGGCCGCTGCCGTGGCGGCGGCCGGCCAGACGCGGTCGATGGCGGCGTTGACGGCGGCGCCGACCAGGACCGCGAACGCGGACACGCCGATCCACAGGAGGACCGCGACAGGCGCGGCGAGCGAGCCGTAGATCGTGGGGCCCTCGACCGTGTTGGTCAGGTAGACGCGGAGAATGAGGCTGCCGACGACCCACATGGCGAGGGCCACCAGGGCGCCCGGCACGTCCTCGACCCACGGGGAACGCACCGGCACTGACACGTGGTACAGCGTGGTCAGGAAGACGATCCCGAGGACGATGACGACGGGCCAGTACAGGATCTGCACGACCGTCTCCGACCACGGCACGATGTTCACCACCGCGTCCGGGCCCGCCACCATCAGCGGCAGCGCGATCGAGCCGATCAGCAGCGCCACGACGAAGAGCAGGAACGACACAATGCGGGTCTTCACGATCCCGCGGGTGCCGTCGAGGCCGTACATCACGGTGATGGTGTCGATGAAGACGTTCACCGCGCGCGAGCCCGACCACAGGGCGAACAGAAAGCCGAGGGAGATGATGTCGGGGCGGCCGCCCTTCGTCACGTCGTGCAGGATCGGCTCGGCGATGTCGTGCACACCCTTGTCGGAGAGGATCGTGCGCGCCGCCTCCAGGATGTTGTTCTCCAGGCTGGCGATCGTGTCGGCGCCGGTCCAGTCGTCCACGTAGCCGAGCAGACCGATCATGCTCAGCAGCAGCGGCGGCACGGAGAGGAGCGTGAAGAACGCCGCCTCCGCTGCCAGACCCAGGATCCGGTACTCCATGCACGAGTTGACGGTGTCCTTGAGCAGCAGCCAGGCGGTCCTGCGCTTCGACACGTTCCTGTACAGCGCCTTGGCGCGGTGAAGACGACCCGAGGGAGGCCGTTCAGGTGTTTCTTTTGCCTGGTGCACGTCCTTACCGTATCCGTATGTCAGCCACCACCCACACCGTGACCAACCAGCCTCCGCCGCTGGTCGGATATGACGTCTTTGCCGCCGACCGGGCCCTCGCGGAGGCGGTCGAACGGCATCTCGATCCACCGCTCCTCGACGAGGCACGCGACGAGCTGTCGGCGCTCGGACGCACCTCAGGCTCCGCCCAGGTACAGGAGTGGGGCGTACTGGCCAACGAGAACCCGCCCAAGCTGCGCACCCATGACCGCTACGGCAACCGGATCGACGAGGTCGAATTCCATCCGTCCTGGCATCGGCTCCTCGGCAAGGGGGTGTCGGCCGGGCTGACGGCCGCCTGGTCGCGGCCCGGTGGGCATGTGCGGCGCGCCGCCGGTTTCGTGGTCTGGACGCAGGTCGAGGCCGGCAACGGCTGCCCGCTGTCGATGACCCACGCGGCGGTGCCCGCGCTGCGCACCGACCCGGCGCTCGCCGCCGAATGGGAGCCGCGGCTCACCTCCACCGTCTACGACCAGGAGCTGGTCCCCGCCGGCCAAAAGCCCGGCGCGCTCTTCGGGATGGGCATGACGGAGAAACAGGGCGGCAGCGACGTACGCGCCAATACGACGGCCGCGCGACCGCTCGCCGAAGACGGGACGTACGAACTGACGGGCCACAAGTGGTTCTGCTCGGCGCCGATGTCGGACGGTTTCCTGGTGCTGGCGCAGGCGACCCCTTCCAGGGAAAAAGGAGGGCTGACCTGTTTCCTCGTGCCCCGGGTCCTGGCGGACGGCACACGCAACGTCTTCCGCATCCAGCGGCTCAAGGACAAGCTCGGCAACCGGTCGAACGCGTCGAGCGAGGTCGAGTTCGACGGGACCTGGGCCCGCCGGGTCGGGGACGAGGGCCGCGGGGTGCGCACCATCATCGAGATGGTCGCGGCGACTCGCCTGGACTGTGTGCTCGGTTCGGCCGCGCTGATGCGGCAGGCCGTCGCGCAGGCCGTGCACCACTGCACCTACCGCGAGGCGTTCGGCGGCAAGCTCGTGGACAAGCCGCTGATGAGGAACGTACTGGCGGATCTGGCGCTGGAGTCCGAGGCCGCGACGACGCTCGCGCTGCGCCTTGCCGCCGCGTACGACGACGGGAGCGAGCAGGAGCGGGCGTTTCTGCGGCTCGCGGTGCCGGCCGCCAAGTACTGGGTGACCAAGCGGTGTACGCCGGTCGCGGTCGAGGCCCTCGAATGCCTGGGCGGCAACGGGTACGTCGAGGAGTCCGGCATGCCGCGGCTGTTGCGCGAGTCGCCGCTCAACTCGGTGTGGGAGGGCGCGGGCAACGTCCAGGCACTGGACGTGCTGCGCGCGCTGCAGCGGGAGCCGGGTGCGCTCGACGCGTATCTGCGTGAGGTGGGGCGGGCGCGCGGCGCCGACCACCGGCTGGACGGGGCGATCAAGAACCTGCTGACCGAACTCGCCGACCTGGAGGGCATCGAGGGCCGCGCCCGCCGTGTGGCCGAGCGGGTCGCGTTGGTGCTCCAGGGGGCACTGCTCGTCCAGCACGCGCCCCCGGAGGTCGCCGACGCGTTCTGCGCCTCACGCCTGGGCGGCGACTGGGGCTCGGCCTTCGGCACACTGCCGCACAGTCTGGATCTGGCCACGGTGGTGGAGCGGGCACGGCCGGTGTCCTGATTGCCCTGCGGGGTGTGGGGGGGGGAGTTCCTGACCTGCTGTTCAGCGGCCGGTTCCCTGGCCGGCTGGCACGGGGGTGGTGCTGCGCCGACACGGCACCACCCCCGCCTTTCGGGCTCCGTTCAAGGAGCGCCGGCGCCGCACGGGCGACGCCAATGTCATTTTCAAGGGAACTTGTGACCGTTGGCGAGAGTTGCAGACCGTTGCATTCCTTCTGCGCACCTTGCGCGAACCCCCGGCGTCGGCGGCCGGGAGCAGGCACGATGTGGGATGACGGCGGCGTGACACCTTGTACGCGGCTTGTACGTGGTTTGTACGCGGTACCGGTTTCGGGAGAGCCCAAGTGAAGACCACATCGTTCGACCCGGCATCGTTCAACCTCGCCCGGTTCGCTCCGCTGGACGCGTCCGAAACGGCGCGGCGCCTCCAGGAAACCTGGGCAGCGACGGTCACAGGTGAACGTTCCACGATCGCGCCCCGTCCCGTCATCGGTCAGTCCTGGCAACGGGTGAAACGATTCGGCGTCAATCCCGAACAGAGCACGGACAGCGCCCTGTTGCAGACGGAGGAGATCGAGCACCGCCGCACCTCGACCGCGCTCGCCGAAGTGATGCCGGTCCTCAGCCGCGGTCTCGGCTCGGTCGCCGACGCCTCCCTGCAGATCATGGTGGTCACGGACGCGGAGGGCCGGGTGCTGTGGCGCGAGGGCAACGCGGGTGTGCTGCGCCGGGCCGACACCATCTGCCTGGAGGAGGGCGCCGCCTGGAGCGAGGACACGACGGGCACCAACGCGATCGGCACCGCGCTGACCTCCGAGGCCGCCGTCCAGGTGCACTCGGCCGAGCACTTCCTGCGCAGCCTGCACAACTGGACCTGCGCCGCCGCGCCGGTGCACGACCCGCGGGACGGGCAGCTGCTGGGCATCATCGACGTGAGCGGGCCGCAGAGCACGTTCCATCCGGCCACCCTCGCACTGGTCGACTCGGTGTCCCGGCTGGCCGAAAGTGAACTACGCGGCCGGCATCTGGCGTCCATCGAACGGCTGCGCGCGGTGGCCGCGCCCGTCCTGTGCCGGATGGACGGCAAGGCGCTGGTCGTCGACACGCACGGCTGGCTCGCAGCC
Organism: Streptomyces sp. NPDC058470; assembly: GCF_042721055.1. Taxonomy (NCBI): domain Bacteria; kingdom Bacillati; phylum Actinomycetota; class Actinomycetes; order Kitasatosporales; family Streptomycetaceae; genus Streptomyces; species Streptomyces sp. NPDC058470. Next base: position 64,262 of record NZ_JBHXMF010000003.1, on the reverse strand, counting down.
GTCACGGGGATGCCGCCCGTCGACCGGGTCGCCCTGCCCAACTCCTTCGGCGCGGGCCGGTACTGGCTGCCGTCCCTCGGGACCTGCGTCGTGGAGCCGCTGCCCGGCGGCTGGCTGCTCCGGGTCGCCGAGGCCGACACCTCGGGGTGCGCGAACCGTGTGGTCCTCGACCTCAGTGACATCCGGCGGCCCTGCGCCACCGTGGCCGGTGCGGCGGGCAGTTGGGCACAGGACCTGAGTCCGCGTCACGCCGAACTGCTGTACGTGCTGGCCGTGCACCGCCCGGGGCGCAGCGCCGCCGAGCTCGCCCTCGACCTCTTCGGCGACCGGACCCGCACGGTCACGGTCCGTGCCGAACTCTCCCGGCTCCGGCGCCGTCTCACGGGGCTCCTCGACCACCGCCCCTACCGCTTCCGCGAGGAGATCGAGGTCGAGGTCGTCCTCCCCGACGACCCGACCGGCCTGCTGCCGCATTCGACGGCACCCGCGGTGGTGAAGGCGCGGGTTCGTGAGGAGTGAAGGCCACTTGGGGGTGCGAGCGGGGGTGGAGGGTGGGGGCGAGCGGGGGTGGGCGGTGGGGGCGAATGGGGGTAGAAGCGTCCACCGCATACGTATTTCGTCGGTGTCTTCCGGTGTACGGGACCTGGCCCGTGGGTCTCTGCCGTAGCATCCCCTCACAGGCCACCCCACCCGCCTCTCCGTCAACGCACCGAGTGCGAGAGGTAGTTGGCCTGACTCGGGAGGACGCATGAAGCAGCGCGGCAGGCATCGTCGTCGTAGGAGGGGTCAGGCACTGCGGGCCACGCTGGCCGGAACCGCCCTCGCGCTCACCGCGGCGGCCACCCTGATCAGTGCCTCCCAGGCCACGAGCAGCGGCAGTCCGGGCGCGCTGACCCCGCTCACCTCGTCCTCGCAGACCGCACAGCTCCGCCTCGACGAGAACCCGGCCGACCGGAGAACGCTGGACACGCTCACCCGGCGTATGGGCGGGAACGTAGGCGTCGCCGCCGTGCTGGAGAGCGCCGATCACTCGATGCGGAACGAGGGCGACTGCGCCGATTCCGAGCGCGCCGCGCTGCCCGTCGAGCCGGCCGCCACGCGCGCGTACTGCTGGGACAGTGCCGACGCGACGGCCCGGCAGTGGCTGCCACGGTCCGTCACGACCTCCGGGGACGCCCATGAGGACGGCACCTGGGGCGACCACCGGGTGATCCTGGCCGGCTGGACGCACCAGGACCAGCAGGCCGCCGACGACCCCCGGACGGGTGAGCCGACGTACGACGAGGGCCTCGCCCGGATCGCGTTCATCGATACGACCGACCCGCACGCCCTCACGTACCGCTACGCCCTGCTCGTCGTACCGCAGGACGGCGGGAAGGACTTCGAGGCGGTCCGTTCGGGCCTGGGCGGCATGGTCTGGTATCAGGACAAGCTGATCGTCACCGCCCGCAATGGCACGGCCCTGCTCGCCTTCGACATGCGCCGCATCCTCAAGACCGACGTGAACAGCGGCGCGATCGGCAGAGTGAGCGGCGGTTACTCGGCGGACGGCTACCAGTACGTGTTGCCGGCCATTGCGTCGTACGACCTGGCCGGCGGCTCCTGTACGACGGGCGACGACGAGTCCGTCCCCTGCTTCGGCTCGCTCTCCCTGGACCGCACCTCGACGCCGGACAGCCTGGTCGCCACCGAGTTGTCCACCCCCGACAGCACAGACCGCGCCCGCGTCTGGCGTTACCCGTACAGCACCGCGGCCGACCGCACCGGACTGCTCGCCGCGGGCTCCCAGGGCCGGGTCGACCCGGCCGAGGTCTACGAGACCAAGGCCACCGGAGTGTCCGGCGTCCTCTCGCACCGGCCGGACGGCGCGGACGAGGCCGAGTGGTACGTCGCCCAGACACCGGCCGGTGACATCAGGCACGCCACCCTCTGGCGCCAGACGGACAGCGGCGCCGAAGCGGCCACGTGCACCACGGACCTGTCGTACGCCTGCTGGGGCCTGGGCACCGCGTCCCTGTCCTACTGGCAGGAGACGAACGAGCTCTGGACGCTGACCGGCGCGGCGGGCACCGACACGGCCGCGGGGCGGGTTCTCTATGCGGTTCCGCTGCCCTCGGTCGACAGCTCGCTCGAATAGGAACGCCCCGCAGCGGCGGGCGCTCGGCGCCGGAGCGGCCGGGCAAAGCCCGCTGTGGAGGCGCCTTCACCTCCGTGATTCCCTGGCTTGCATGAGCAACGTCACCGTGACCACCTGGTCCCTCGAGCAGACGACGCCGACCGATCTGCTCCCCGCGATCACGCCCGCCGGGGACGTCCGGATCGTCCGCGCCGAGGTCCCCTCGCCCGAGTTCAGCCGGTTCCTGTACGCGTCGGTCGGCGGGGACATCCGCTGGACCGACCGGCTCGGCTGGTCGTACGAGCGGTGGCAGGAGCTCCTGGACAAGTCGGGTGTGGAGACCTGGGTTGCATACGACCGCGGGACGCCCGCCGGGTACGTGGAGCTCGGCCCGCAGGACGACGGTGTCGTGGAGATCGCCTACTTCGGGCTGATCCCCGCCTTCCGAGGGCGCCGGATCGGCGGACATCTCCTCTCCTACGGTGTCGCGCGGGCCTGGGACCTGGCGGAGCGCCTGCCGGAGCGCGCCGGGACCAAGCGGGTCTGGCTGCATACCTGCAGCGAGGACGGGGAGCATGCATTGGACAACTACCTGCGGCGTGGTTTCAGACTCTTCGACACCGAGGTGACGGAGCGGAGTGAGGTGGCCGCACCGGGCCCGTGGCCGGGGGCCCGGGCCGTCTGAACCGTCACTGACCTGCGCCGTCATGGGATCTTGACTGGCCTCGGCAGGACGGAGGACCCGGTCATGTGACCGACACCATCGGCGTCTCACGATCCGGGACCAGGGTGTCCACATGATGGATGACGGTGGACTGCCCCGAGACCCCCGTGACACGCTTCCGTCATGTCTGGAACTGGGATTGCCTTGGTGAGTCGGCGGCACGTCGACCTCGGCCGTGTATCCAGCGCCATCTGTCCGGCAAGCTGACAGCCCCGGCACAGCCGGCATTTCCCGTTTGCCTCCCCCTGCGCAATGAGGCGCACGTACTTCCGTATGTGCTCGTTCACGCAGGCGAGGGCCGCTCTCCTTCCTGTCCCCGCAGTCCCGAAGGACGTATCAACCATGGCCGCCACCCCGCAGAATCCCCCCGCCGCGCCCCGCCGCAAGGTGAGCCGTCACCGCGGTGAGGGTCAGTGGGCCGTGGGTCATTTCACCCCGCTCAACGGCAACGAACAGTTCAAGAAGGACGACGACGGTCTCAATGTGCGGACACGCATTGAGACGATCTACTCCAAGCGCGGCTTCGACTCGATCGACCCGAACGACCTGCGCGGCCGGATGCGCTGGTGGGGCCTCTACACCCAGCGCAAGCCCGGGATCGACGGCGGCAAGACCGCGATCCTGGAGCCGGAGGAGCTGGACGACAAGTACTTCATGCTGCGCGTGCGCATCGACGGCGGGCGGCTGACCACCGAGCAGCTGCGGGTCATCGGCGAGATCTCGCAGGAGTTCGCGCGCGGCACCGCCGACCTCACCGACCGGCAGAACGTGCAGTACCACTGGATCCGCATCGAGGACGTCCCGGAGATCTGGGAGCGCCTCGAAGCGGTCGGGCTCTCCACGACCGAGGCCTGCGGTGACACGCCCCGCGTCATCCTCGGCTCGCCCGTCGCCGGGATCGCCGAGGACGAGATCATCGACGGCACGCCCGCGATCGACGCGATCCACCGCCGGATCATCGGCAACAAGGACTTCTCGAACCTGCCCCGCAAGTTCAAGTCCGCGATCTCCGGCTCACCGCTGCTGGATGTGGCGCACGAGATCAACGACATCGCCTTCGTCGGCGTGAACCACCCGGAGCACGGCCCCGGCTTCGACGTCTGGGTCGGCGGCGGTCTCTCCACCAACCCCAAGATCGGCCAGCGCCTCGGCGCCTGGGTCCCACTGGACGAGGTCCCGGACGTCTACGAGGGCGTCATCTCGATCTTCCGCGACTACGGCTACCGGCGGCTGCGCACCCGCGCCCGCCTGAAGTTCCTGGTCGCCGACTGGGGCATCGAGAAGTTCCGCCAGATCCTGGAGGACGACTACCTCAAGCGGAAGCTTCTCGACGGTCCCGCGCCCGACCAGCCGGTCGCCCGCTGGCGCGACCACGTCGGTGTGCACCGGCAGAAGGACGGCCTCTTCTACGTCGGTTTCGCACCGCGTGTGGGCCGCGTGGACGGCGCCACCCTCACGAAGATCGCCGAGCTGGCCGCAGCGCACGGCTCGGGCCGTCTGCGGACCACCGTCGAGCAGAAGATGATCGTCCTCGATGTGGAGCAGGAGCAGATCGACTCGCTGGTTGCCGGGCTTGAGGCTCTCGACCTCAGGGTCAATCCCTCCCCCTTCCGGCGCGGCACGATGGCCTGCACCGGTATCGAGTACTGCAAGCTCGCGATCGTCGAGACCAAGGCGCGCGGTGCCTCCCTGATCGACGAACTCGAGCGCCGTATCCCCGAGTTCGAAGAGCCGATCACCATCAACATCAACGGCTGCCCGAACGCCTGCGCCCGTATCCAGGTCGCGGACATCGGTCTCAAGGGCCAGCTGGTCCTGGACGGCGAGGGCAACCAGGTCGAGGGCTTCCAGGTGCACCTGGGCGGCGCGCTCGGTCTGGAGGCCGCGTTCGGCCGCAAGGTCCGCGGCCTGAAGGTCACTTCGGACGAGCTGCCCGACTACATCGAGCGGGTCCTCAAGCGCTTCCAGGAGGAGCGTAAGGACGGCGAGCGTTTTGCCACCTGGGCCACGCGTGCCGGCGAGGAGTCGCTGACATGAGCGAGCGAGCCGCCCCTTTCTACTGTCCCTACTGCGGTGACGAAGACCTTCGTCCCAGTGAGCAGGGCCACGGCGCGTGGGAATGCGCAGCGTGCAATCGGGCCTTTCAGCTGAAGTTCCTCGGGTTGCTGTCCCGGGGTCTTCAGCGGAATGACGATGGAGGGGCAGAGATATGACGACGATTCAGGAAGAGCGCACGGACGAGGACTTGAGGAGCCTCGCCGAGCAGGCGGGGCGCGACCTGGAGGACGCCTCCGCCCTGGAGATCCTCCGGTGGGCGGTCGATACCTTCGGCGCGAAGTTCTGCGTGACCTCCTCCATGGAGGACGCGGTGGTCGCCCATCTCGCCTCCCGCGCCCTCCCCGGAGTGGACGTCGTCTTCCTCGACACCGGCTACCACTTCCCGGAGACCATCGGCACCCGGGACGCCGTGGAGGCCGTGATGGACGTCAACGTCATCACGCTCACCCCGCGCCGGACGGTCGCCGAGCAGGACGCCGAGTACGGCCCCCGGTTGCACGACCGCAACCCCGACCTGTGCTGCGCGCTGCGCAAGGTCAAGCCCCTTGAGGAGGGGCTCACCAAGTACAGCGCCTGGGCGACGGGCCTGCGCCGCGACGAGTCCCCGACCCGGGCGAACACCCCGGTCGTCGGCTGGGACGAGAAGCGCCGCAAGGTCAAGATCTCCCCGATCGCCCGCTGGACGCAGGACGACGTGGACGCGTACGTCGCCGAACACGGCGTACTCACCAACCCGCTGCTGATGGACGGTTACGCCTCCGTGGGCTGCGCGCCCTGCACCCGCCAGGTCCTTGAGGGCGAGGACGCGCGGGCCGGCCGCTGGGCCGGCCGCTCGAAGACCGAGTGCGGGCTGCACGGATGACCGCGACCACGAAGACGGCCGGTGTGCTCGCGACCACCGCGAACCCCCAGATCTCCCAGGAGAAGCAAGTGACCGGAGCCACCATCTGGCTCACGGGTCTGCCGAGTGCCGGCAAGACCACCATCGCGTACGAACTCGCCGGGCGGCTGCGCGAGGAGGGCCACCGCCTCGAGGTGCTCGACGGCGACGAGATCCGTACGTTCCTGACGGCGGGCCTCGGCTTCGGCCGCGCGGACCGGCACACGAACGTGCAGCGCATCGGCTACGTCGCCGACCTGCTCGCCCGCAACGGTGTGAAGGTTCTGGTTCCGGTGATCGCTCCGTACGCCGACAGCCGCGAGGCGGTGCGCAAGCGTCACCAGGTCAGCGGGGCGGCGTACCTCGAAGTGCATGTCGCGACGCCGGTCGAGGTGTGCAGCGAGCGGGACGTGAAGGGCCTGTACGCCAAGCAGGCGGCGGGCGAGATCTCGGGGCTCACCGGGGTCGACGACCCGTACGAGGAGCCCGAGTCGCCCGATCTGCGCATCGAGTCGCACACCCAGACCGTGCAGGAGTCCGCGGCCGCGCTGCATGCGCTGCTCACCGAGAGGGGTCTCGCATGACGACCGTCGTGACTGTCTCCACGGAGACCGGCAGCCCGTACGCGCTGTCCCACCTGGACGCCTTGGAGTCCGAGGCGGTGCACATCTTCCGCGAGGTGGCGGGCGAGTTCGAACGGCCGGTGATCCTCTTCTCCGGCGGCAAGGACTCCATCGTCATGCTGCACCTCGCGCTGAAGGCCTTCGCGCCCGCCGCGATCCCCTTCACGCTGCTGCATGTGGACACCGGCCACAACTTCCCCGAGGTGCTGGAGTACCGCGATCGTGCGGTCGCCGCACATGGGCTGCGCCTCCATGTGGCCTCCGTACAGGAGTACATCGACCGCGGTGTGCTGCGCGAACGCCCCGACGGGACACGTAATCCGCTGCAGACCCTGCCGTTGACGGAGAAGATCCAGTCCGAGCGGTTCGACGCCGTGTTCGGCGGCGGACGCCGCGACGAGGAGAAGGCCCGCGCGAAAGAGCGGGTCTTCTCGCTGCGCGACGAGTTCTCCCAGTGGGACCCCCGCCGCCAGCGCCCCGAACTCTGGCAGCTCTACAACGGCCGCCACGCACCCGGCGAACACGTCCGCGTCTTCCCCCTCTCCAACTGGACCGAACTGGACGTCTGGCAGTACATCGCCCGCGAAGGGATCGAGCTGCCCGACATCTACTTCGCGCACGAGCGTGAGGTGTTCAAGCGGTCCAACATGTGGCTCACCGCGGGTGAGTGGGGCGGCCCCAAGGACGGCGAGACGGTGGAGAAGCGGCTCGTCCGCTACCGCACCGTCGGTGACATGTCCTGCACCGGCGCCGTCGACTCCGACGCCACCACCCTGGACGCCGTCATCGCCGAGATCGCCGCCTCCCGCCTCACCGAACGCGGCGCCACCCGCGCCGACGACAAGATGTCCGAGGCCGCGATGGAAGACCGCAAGCGCGAGGGGTACTTCTAGACATGACCAGCACCACCGAACCCACCGAGACCCTGTCGGTCGAGCAGTTGTCGGCGACCACGCTGCTGCGCTTCGCGACGGCGGGCTCCGTCGACGACGGCAAGTCCACCCTCGTAGGACGTCTGCTGCACGACTCCAAGTCGGTCCTCACGGATCAGCTGGAGGCCGTGGAGCGCGTCTCGGCCAGTCGCGGTCAGGACGCCCCCGACCTCGCGCTCCTCACCGACGGTCTGCGCGCCGAGCGTGAGCAGGGCATCACGATCGACGTCGCCTACCGCTACTTCGCCACCGCACGCCGCCGGTTCATCCTGGCCGACACCCCCGGGCACGTGCAGTACACGCGGAACATGGTCACCGGCGCCTCCACCGCCGACCTGGCCGTCGTCCTCGTGGACGCCCGCAACGGCGTCATCGAGCAGACCCGCCGACACGCCGCCGTCGCCGCCCTGCTGCGCGTGCCACACGTCGTCCTCGCCGTCAACAAAATGGACCTCGTCGAGTACAAGGAGTCCGTCTTCGCGGCGATCGCCAAGGAGTTCACGGCATACGCCTCCGAGCTGGGCGTCCCCGAGATCACCGCGATCCCGATCTCGGCGCTCGCCGGTGACAACGTGGTGGAGCCCTCCGCGAACATGAACTGGTACGGCGGTCCGACGGTCCTTGAGCACCTGGAGACGGTCCCGGTCAGCCACGACCTGGCGAGCTGCCACGCCCGGCTGCCCGTGCAGTACGTGATCCGCCCGCAGACCGCCGAGCATCCGGACTACCGGGGTTACGCGGGTCAGATCGCGTCCGGTACCTTCCGCGTCGGCTCCCCCGTCACGGTTCTGCCGTCCGGGCGTACGTCGACGATCGCCGGGATCGATCTGCTGGGCACGCCGGTCGACGTGGCCTGGACCCCGCAGTCGGTGACCCTCCTCCTCGATGACGACGTCGACATCTCGCGCGGCGACCTGATCGTGCCGACCACGGACGCGCCGCCGATCACCCAGGACGTCGAGGCGACGGTCTGCCATGTCGCCGACGCGCCCCTGGTCGTCGGCCATCGCGTGCTGCTCAAGCACGGCACCCGCACGGTCAAGGCGATCGTCAAGGACATCCCGTCCCGGCTGACCCTCGACGACCTGTCCCTGCACCCGCACCCCGGACAACTCGTCGCCAACGACATCGGCCGCGTGAAGATCCGTACCGCCGAACCGCTGCCTCTCGACTCGTACGCCGACTCGCGGCGCACCGGCGCGTTCATCCTGATCGACCCGGCCGACGGCACCACGCTGACCGCGGGCATGGTCGGCGAGTCGTTCGCCTCGCCGGAGCCGGTCAAGTCCGAGACCGACGACGACGGTTGGGACTTCTGACATGAGCCTCAGAGACTTCTACTCCACGTTCGCGAAGGAGGGCGGCCGCGTCGGCAGCGGCGCCCTCGGCAGCGGGCAGGGCGGAGTCGCGCGATGTGCGCGATGACGTACGCGCACCGCTTGCGCGCCCCGTCCCCCCACCCGACGTCGCGGACGCGACGAAGACCTGTCGACCTTCCCGGCCACGCACCGAACCCGTGACCGCCGGGCCAACGAGGGGAATACCTCCCGTGCCTGCCATCCGCTCAGCTTCAGTGAAGCGCGGCCTCGCCCTGCTAGCCGCCTTGCCCCTGCTCACCCTGGCCGCCTGCGGCTACGGTTCCGACTCCAAGGACGCGGGAACCTCGAAGGTCGCCGCCGGCGCCGAGAAGATCGACGGTCTCGACTCCGTGAAGATCGGCTACTTCGGCAACCTGACCCACGCGACCGCGCTGGTGGGCAACCAGAAGGGCTTCTTCCAGAAGGAGCTCGGTGCCACGAAGGCCGAGTACGCAATCTTCAACGCAGGTCCCTCCGAGATCGAGGCGCTGAACTCGGGCTCCATCGACATCGGTTGGATCGGCCCCTCGCCGTCCATCAACGGCTACACCAAGTCCAAGGGCACGGACCTGCGCATCATCGGCGGCTCGGCCTCCGGCGGTGTGAAGCTGGTGGTCAACCCGGACAAGATCAAGTCGCTGGCGGACGTCAAGGGCAAGAAGATCGCCACCCCGCAGCTCGGCAACACGCAGGACGTGGCGCTGCTGAACTGGATCGCCGACCAGGGCTGGAAGGTCGACGCGGAGAGCGGCAAGGGCGATGTGTCGGTCGTCCGGACGGACAACAAGGTCACCCCGGACGCCTACAAGAACGGCTCCATCGACGGCGCCTGGGTGCCGGAGCCGACCGCGTCCAAGCTGGTCGCCGCGGGCGGCAAGGTGCTCCTCGACGAGGCGGACCTGTGGCCGGACAACAAGTTCGTGATCACGAACATCATCGTGTCGCAGAAGTTCCTCAAGGCGCACCCGGACGTGGTCGAGGCCGTGCTGAAGGGCTCGGTCGAGACCAACAAGTGGATCAACGCCAACCCGGACGAGGCGAAGGCCTCCGCGAACGCGCAGCTCAAGATCGACTCCGGCGCTGAGCTTCCGGCGAATGTGCTCGACCCGGCGTGGAAGTCCATCCAGATCCTCAACGACCCGCTCGCCTCCACCCTCAACTCGGAGGCGGACCACGCGGTGAAGGCGGGTCTGCTGGAGAAGCCCGACCTTGACGGCATCTACGACCTGACGCTGCTCAACAAGGTCCTCAAGGCCGAGGGCGAGAGCCCGGTCGACGACGCCGGTCTCGGCGTCAAGTAAGCCCGGTCCCCGATGAGTTCCCAGGAGGTGACGACCATGGCCACCACACTCGCCAAGGCTGCCGACGGCGCCGAAGCGGTGGAGCACGCCGCCCGTATCGAGCACGTCTCGAAGTTCTTCGCCGGGCCCGCCGGGCAGCAGCTGGTCCTCGACGACATCACCCTTGATGTCGCGCCGGGCGAGTTCGTCACCCTCCTGGGGGCCTCGGGCTGTGGCAAGTCGACGCTGCTGAACCTGGTGGCGGGGCTCGACGCCCCGTCCGCCGGCAGCATCTCGACGAACGGCCGCCCGGCCCTGATGTTCCAGGAGCACGCGCTCTTCCCGTGGCTGACCGCGGGCAAGAACATCGAACTCGCCCTGCGGCTGCGGGGCGTTGCCAAGACCGAGCGGCGCGAGAAGGCCGAGGAACTGCTCGGACTCGTCCGTCTCAAGGGCGCGTACGGCAAGCGCGTGCACGAGCTGTCCGGCGGTATGCGCCAGCGTGTCGCGCTGGCCCGCGCACTCGCACAGGACAGTCAACTGCTCCTGATGGACGAGCCGTTCGCGGCTCTCGACGCCATCACACGAGATGTGCTGCACGACGAACTGACCCGCATCTGGCGCGAGACGAACGTGTCGGTGCTGTTCGTGACGCACAACGTGCGCGAGGCGGTACGGCTCGCGGAGCGCGTCGTCCTGCTCTCCTCACGTCCGGGGCGGATCGCGCGCGAGTGGACGGTGGAGATCCCGCAGCCGCGCCGCATCGAGGACACCGCCGTGGCGGAGCTGTCCGTCGAGATCACCGAAGAACTGCGTGGGGAGATCCGCCGTCATGGCCAGCACTGAGACCAAGACCGACGCGGTCGTCAAGGACACCCACGACCTCGCCGGTCTGGAGGCGGGCCTCGACGCCCTGGAGACGACCCACACGGGCCGAACTCCCTTCCGGCAGACCTTCGTCCAGAAGATCCTGCCGCCGATCATCGCCGTAGCGCTGGTGCTGTTGGTGTGGCAGGCACTGATCTCGTTCGAGGTCGTCACCGACCCGAGCAAGCTGCCCTCACCGGGCGCCGTCTGGGACCAGATCCAGCAGGCCTGGCTGGAGGGCAAGCTGCTCGGCTACATCTGGACGAGCGTCTCGCGCGGCCTGGCCGGCTTCGTCCTCGCACTCGCCATCGGTACCCCACTGGGTCTCGTGGTGGCGCGCGTGAAGTTCATCCGCGCGGCGATCGGCCCGATCCTGTCGGGCCTGCAGTCCCTCCCCTCGGTCGCGTGGGTCCCGCCGGCCGTGATCTGGCTGGGCCTGAACAACTCGATGATGTACGCGGTGATCCTGCTCGGCGCGGTCCCCTCGATCGCCAACGGCCTGGTCTCCGGCATCGACCAGGTCCCGCCGCTGTATCTGCGCGCGGGACGCACGCTGGGCGCGACGGGTCTGCGCGGCACCTGGCATGTCGTCATGCCCGCCGCCCTGCCCGGCTATGTGGCGGGACTGAAGCAGGGCTGGGCGTTCGCGTGGCGTTCGCTGATGGCGGCGGAGATCATCGCGAGCTTCCCCGATCTGGGCGTGGGGCTCGGCCAGTTGCTGGAGAACGGCCGCAACAACAGCGACATGGCGACCGTCTTCCTCGCCATCCTGCTCATCCTGTTCGTCGGTATCGCCATCGACCTGCTGCTCTTCAGCCCGCTGGAGCGGTGGGTACTGCGCAGCCGTGGTCTGCTGGTGAAGAGCTGATCCGATGATGCGCCATCAGCCGGTCCTCCTGGTCATCGCCCACGGCAGCCGCGACCCGCGGCATGCCGCGACGGTGCACGCCCTGGTGCGGCGGGTAAGGGCAAAGCGCCCCGGCCTCCGCGTCGAGACCGGCTTCCTGGACTTCAACATCCCGTCGGTGAACGGGGTGTTGGAGTCCCTGGCGGCCGAGGGCGTACGGGACGTGGTCGCCCTCCCGCTGTTGCTGACCCGGGCGTTCCACGCGAAGTCGGACATCCCGACGGTCCTGCGCGCCGCACCGCGACACCTCCGCATCCGCCAGGCGGAGGTGCTCGGCCCATCGCCGCTGCTGCTCTCCGCCCTCGAACGACGTTTGTACGAGGCCGGGTTGACGCCCGCCGACAAGTCCTCGACCGGGGTCGTGCTGGCCTCGGCGGGATCCACGGACCCGGAGGCGCTCGCCGTGATCGCCGACCTCGCGCGGAAGTGGCGGCAGACCGGCTGGCACGCCGTGCGACCCGCGTTCGCCTCCGCGTCGGGGCCCCGCACCGAGGACGCCGTACGCGCGCTGCGTGAACTGGGCTGCGCCCGGGTCGCGGTGGCACGCTACGTCCTCGCGCCCGGTTTCCTGCCGGACCGCATCGCACGGGGGGCGGCCGAGGCGGACGTGCTCGCCGATGTGCTCGGTCCGGCGCCGGAGGTGGCGCGGGTGCTGCTTGACCGGTACGACGAGGCTTCGCTGCCAGCGCTGGCAGCGGTGGGCTGAGCCCCGGCGCCTGACACAGTCGGCTGAGCCAGGCGCCGTCAGTGGTCCACGGCGGCCCGGCGCGGATCGCGTCCGCTCGCCGCCAGCGCGCGTTCGAAGGCGGGCGCGTCGGCGGGCACCGCCACCGGGTCGGCGAAACCGTCGTACTGCCGGTAGAGGTCGCCGTGGGTCTCGACGACATCCAGGACGAGCCGGCCCGCGCCGTCCGAGACGCGGAACTCCTGGCCGGTCGCCGTGGCGACGTCCCAGCCGTGCACCGCCATCTCCTTGACGATCATCGAGGCGAGTTCGCCGGCCGGCATCTTGCCCGCTCCGAGGTCGACCTCGCCCTCCCAGACCGCCGGGTCGGCCCAGGCGGCGACGGCCCGGTCGAGCTGGTCGGCGTATCGCTGCGCCCAGCCGGGGTCGGCCGTGAAGTCACGCCCGGTGAGCTCCTCGGAGAGCTGTTCGCGCAGCGCCCGGTGTTCCAGTCCGTGCGAGGTGTAGAGGACCCAGTGGTTGACCAGGGTCCGCAGGTCCCACTCCGCGCAGGGGGTGGGATCGGTCAGCCGTCCGGCCGTGACGCCGCGCGCGACGCGACCGGCTTCGGCGGCGCATTCGGTCATGTACGGGTACACGCTCTCTTGATTCATGCGTCTCACGCTAGGGACGCGGCCCGCGCTCCTCTTGAACAAACGCGACACACTCGCCTCTTACGGCGTGACAGCCGCGTCGGCGAGGCCCACCAGCTCCGCCATCGGCATCGACCCCGCCTCCCGCCGCTCGCGCGCGAAGGTGTTCGCCAGCCGCTGGAGCAGGTCGTTCAGCGGGGTCGGTACGCCGTGCAGGCGGCCCAGAAGGGCGATCTCGCCGTTGAGGTAGTCGGCCTCGATGGTGCCGGTGCCACGGCTGAGGGACTGCCAGGAGGAGCCCGCGCCGCGTGCGGAGTTGTGCGGGTCGAAGTGGACCTTGTCGCCGCGGGCCAGCCGCTCTTCCTCCTGGCCGGCGTACGCGATCCCGGCGGCGTCGAGCACCGCCTCGCCCTCCGCACGTACGCGTCCGAGGAACGCGAGCCCCTCCTCGCCGGACAGGACGCCGCTCACCGCCCCGATGGCGTTCCCGAGATTGCCGAGGAGCTTCGCGTACTGCCAGCGGGTCACGTCGGGCACGACCGGCGCTTCGAAGCGGGCGGTCGACTCCAGGTGGGCGGCGATCCGGCGGGCCGACTCGTCCGTGCCGTGGGGGTAGCGGCCGAGGCGCAGGATGCCGCTGAGCGGGCTGCTGGGGGCGGAGACGACGCCGGGTTCGACGAAGGTGGCGGGCAGCCAGACGCAGGCCCCGTACACCCGGCGGAATCGGCGCAGCGCCAGCCGCTGGCTCTCCACCCCGTTCTGCGCGCAGACCAGCGGCAGCCGCTCGGCGGCTGTGCCACCGCCTGCCACCGGGCGTGGGCTCCAGGCCTCCAGAGCCGCCTCGCTGTCCTGGGTCTTGACGGCGAGCATCAGTACGTCGTCGGCGCGTAGTTCCCCGAGCGCCTCGGGCCCCTCGACCGTGGGCAGCCGGTGTGTGGACGTGCCCTGCGGGGTCACGAGCCTCAGGCCGCCCTCGCGCAGTGCCTCGTAGTGGGCACCTCGCGCGACCAGCACGACCTCGTGCCCCGCCTCGGCCAGCCGGCCTCCGACGGTCCCGCCGACCGCACCGGCACCGATGATGATGTAGCGCATGGAGATCAGCCTCGCACAATCGTGTGTACTCTCCATCAAATGGTCGAGGAAAGATTCGGAGTCGGCGGGGAGCTGCCGGTACGACGGCTCGGCTACGGCACCGCTCAGCTGACCGGCCCCGGCTACTGGGGACCGCGCGGCGATACCCGGGACGCGGTGGCCGTACTCCGGCGGGCCGTCGCTCGCGGGGTCACGCTGATCGACACCGCCGACAACTACGGTCCCTCGATCGCCGAGGAACTGGTCGCCGAGGCTCTGCACCCGTACCCCGAGGACCTGGTGATCGCCGCGAAGGGCGGCGTCGTCCGCACCGGTGACAGTGCCTGGCACATCGCCGGACGACCCGAGCAGCTGCGGGCGATGTGCGAGGCAAGCCTGCGGAGACTGCGCCTCGACACGATCGACCTGTACCAGTTGCACCGGCTGGACCCGCATGTGCCGTTGCCCGAACAGCTCGGCGCTCTCGACGAGTTGCGCACGGAGGGCAAGATCCGGCACATCGGACTCGACAGCATCACCACCGAACAGCTCGAATCAGCAAGGGAGTCGACCGGCATCGCGTCCGTGCAGAACCGCTACAACCTGCTCGACCGGACGTCGGACCCGCTGCTGAAGCTGTGCGAGGCACACGGCATCGCGTTCCTCCCCTGGTTCCCCCTCGGCAACGGATCACTGACCTCCAACCCGGTCTGCGCCGAAATCGCCACCGCACACGGAGCAACACCGGCACAGATCGCCCTGGCCTGGCTGCTGCACCGCTCCCCCGTGCTGTGCCCGACGCCGGGTACCGGCTCGCTCGTACATCTGGAGGAGAACCTGGCCGCCCGCGCGGTTCACCTCACCGACGAGGACATGCGCCGCCTGTACACACTGGGTTGACCCCACGACGTACGGCGGCGAGCGGAAGGTCACTCTGCGGCAGCGGTGAGCTCCTCCAGTTTGATGACGGTGTTCCAGTTGCGGGTGGTGGCGGTGGTGCCCTTGAGGAGTCTGGGCCTGGAGAGGGCCTCCGCCAGTTTGGAGCGGCCGAGGCCGTCGGGGGCGTACAGGTAGAGGACGCGGTCGCCGAGGCGGAACTCCTCCGGCAGGAAGGCCGTTTGGCCGACCGCGGCGAAGCGCTCGGCGTCGACAGGGCCGGAGAAGTACGTGGCGTGCAGCTGCTTGCCCGCCAGTTCGGCGGCCGGGAACGGGCACGCCTCCCGTACGGCCTTCAGGTAGGCGTGGTCGCGCACCAGGACACCGACCGTGAAGCCGAAGTGCTTCTCGATGGCCGCCGCCAGCTCGGCGGCGAGGGTCTCCTCGTCGCCGTGACCGGCGGTGAAGACGGCGTTGCCGCTCTGGAGATACGTGCGTACGCCGCCGTATCCGAGCCCCTCCATCAGGGTGCGCAGCTCGGCCATCGGCACCTTCTTGCTGCCGCCCACGTTGATCCCGCGCAGCAGCGCCGCATAGGTCGTCGTCATACGTTCACGATAAGTCCGCACCGGATCCGTCCGCAGGCGGTGAAGCGGCAGGTCCCCACCCTGATCACGGTCCCGAGAAGCCCCCCTACTGGTGCATGTCGGCGGGCAGCTCGGCCTCGATGAGGTCGGCTGCCCGCCTTGTGCCGCCCTCCTTGGCCATCCCGTCCCGGATCTCCGCCAGGCGGCGTGCCACCTCGGGGTCCGCGTCCAGTGCGAGAACCGCCTCCCGCAGGGTCGTCGCGGTCGCCTCCTCCATCGGTACGTGCCGGGCGACGCCCAGCGCCTGGAGCATGTCGGCGTTCCCGAACTGGTCGACGGCCTGCGGTACGGCGACCATCGGCGTCCCGGTGGCCAGCCCCTCCTGGCTGCCTCCCGCCCCGGCGTGCGTGACGAACACGTCGGCCTGGCGGAGGACCGAGAGCTGCGGCACCCACTGGTACACCTGCACATTGCCGGGCACCTCGCCCAGCTCGGCGGGGTCGACGAACTTCCCGATCTGCAGCACGACATGCCAGCCCGGCAGTTCGCCGAACGCCTTGACGCACTCGCGGTAGAAGGCGGGCTGCTTGGTGAAACTGGAGCCCAGCGACACGAGCAGCACCTTTTCGGCGTCCGCGGGCCGCTGCCACTCGCCCTGTACCGACCGGTCCCCCTGGCAGGCGCCGACGAAGGTGTGGACCGTCTCGTCCACCCGGTCCGCGTGGGGCTGGAGTGCCTTCGGGATCAGGACGAGGGAGCGGGCGGGACGGCCGGCGAACGGGTCGGGGTGCTGCGTGATCCCGTTCTCCGTCAGCCAGGCCTCGAACCGCGCGTAGTACGCCCGTCCGCGCTCGGTCCGGCGCGGCTCCGCCCACATCGGCTCGGCGACCTCCTCCTCGTAACCGGTCCAGGCGACCAGGTTCGGCGACAGGGAGACGGCCGGGACGCCCCAGCGGTGCGCGAGGACACGCGCCGGGTACGACGTGATGTCGTGCAGCACGAGGTCCGGTTCGTCCCCCTCGTACGCCGTCACGAGCTGCGGCAGCGCCTGGATCGCGTCCGCCAGGAAGTGTTCGACGTTGTCGAGGAGGGTGGTCCCCCAGGCCTCGGGGTCGTCGTCGGGCGACGGCAGCGTCGAGGTGTAGAGGACGGGCTCGGCGCCGGTCGCGGCCACCTTGTCGGCGAAGACCGGCGGAATCGCGTACGTGACGCGGTGCCCGCGCGCGACGAGCTCCCGGATCACCTCGATGCTCGGGTTCACATGCCCGTGGGCGGCGATGGAGAACATGGCGATATGGGCACGTCGAGTGGTCATGCGATCAGGTTATGCGAGACGAGACGTCTCGTGCAATTTCATTTACGTACACCGGGGCGTCCTCGCCATCGAAGATCCCGTCCGCGTCGGGCTCATCTCTGATAGCGGGCCAGCACCAGGTTCCCGTCCTCCACCAGCCGCTTTCTCAGCTCAGCAAGCCCGATCGCCCCGCTGTAGTACTCCTGGAACGCGGGGGTCGCGACCTTGTCCTTCCATTCGGGGTAGCCGCGCACGGACTGGGCGGGCGCCGAGCGCAGGTGGGCGGCGAGCGCGGTGCCGGTCGCCCAGTGGTCCTTGGTGGTGTGCAGGGCAGGGTCCTTGAAGGCCTCGGTGCCGGTGGGCAGCATCCAGTCGCCGAGGGCGAGGCGGACCATGTTCTTCGGCTGAAGCAGGAAGTCGATGAACTCGACGGCCTCCTTCTTGTGCGGGCTGTCCTCGGCGACGGAGAGGGTCTGCGGGCTGACGCCCTGGGTGAGGCCGTCCGCGCCGGCCGGGGCGGGCAGCACCATCCAGTCGAAGCCCTTCGGCGCCTGCTGCACGATCTGCTGCCGGTAGGAGAAGCCGAGCGGGACCATCGCGTACTTGCCGCCGAAGAACCCGGGCAGCGTGTCGGAGCCGCCCATGCCGAGCGTGCTGCTCGACGCGCTCCCGTCCGTGTTCACCTCGTCGTGCACCGTCCTGGGCACCACCTCGTCGGCCGCGTCGAAACGGACGGTCACTCTGCCGTCCGCGCCGCGGTGGAACATCTGGCCGCCGGTGGAGAGGGAGAGGTTGAGTGTCGCGGAGACCGGTTCCTTGAGCGGCCAGGCGACCCCGTACTTTCCCCCACCGCTCAGTTCCTCCGCGATCGAGCGGAACTCCTCCCACGTCCAGGGGTTCTGCGGCGTCGGGATGCGGACGCCCGACTCCCTGAGCCACGTGGCGTTGGCGATGAGGACGCGCGGCTCCTGGAGGAACGGCACGCCGTAGATCCCGTCCCCGAAGGTCGTCGTCTCCCAACTGCGCTGCGGGATGTCGGACTTCAGCCGGGCGGGCAGCAACTCACCCAGATCGGCGAGGTAGCCGCCGTACGCGAAGTCCGCGAGGTCGTCCGAGGCGTCATGGATGATGTCCGGCGCCTCACCGCCCTCGAAGGAGGTGAGCAGCTGGTCGTGCACGCTGTCCCAACTTCCCTGCACGTACTCGACCTTGACGTCCGGGTGCGCGGCGTTCCACTCCTGCACCAACTCCTTGTTGGCGTCGACGGACTCCTGCTGCCAGGCCAGGGACTGGAACCGGAGAGTGACCCTTCCCTCGGAGCCGCCGTCGCCCGAAGAACAGGCCGTGAGCAGCAGCCCCACGACCAGTACGAAGATCCATCGCGTACGCATCAGCTCTTCACCGCCCCGGCGAGCATGCCGCCCGTGATCCGCTTCTGGATGATCGCGAAGATGACCAGCGAGGGGAGCGTCGCGAGGAACGCCGCCGCGGCGAGCGGCCCGAGGTCCGCGACCCCTTCAGCCCCGATGAAGTGCGTGAGGACGACCGGGAGCGTCTGTTTCTCCGGGGTCTTGAGGAGCACCAGCGCGAAGAAGAACTCGTTCCACGCGCTGATGAACGCGAACAGCGCCGTCGCCACGATGCCGGGCGCGAGCAGTGGCGCCGTGATGGAGATCAGGGTGCGCAGCCTCCCCGCCCCGTCCACCGCCGCGGCCTCCTCCAACTCGGTGGGCACGGCCCGTACATACCCCACCAGCATCCACAGAGCGAAGGGCAGCGCCCACACGACGTACACCATCACCAGTCCCGGCAGTGAGTTGATCAGCCGGAGGTTCTTGAGGACCAGGAACAGCGGGATGATCACGAGCACGAACGGGAAGGCCTGGCTGACCACGACCCACCCGGTGGCGGCCTTCGCGAGCCGTGTGCGGTGCCGTGCCATGACGTACGCCATCGGGGTCGCGATCAGTACGGCGATCACCGCCGCGCCGAGCGCCGCGATCAGCGAGTTGAGCGCGGCCCGCAGCAGTGGCTGCTCGTCGAACGCCTGCCGGAAGTTGGCGAGGGTGGGGTCCTTGGGGATCCAGGTGGGGTGCAGGCTCGCCAGCTCACCCGGAGGCTTGAAGGCGGTGGAGATCAGCCAGAGGAAGGGGAAGGCGAGGAAGACGAGATAGCCGAGCAGCGCGAGGTACTGGCCCGCGCGGGCGCCCTTGCTGGTCCTCATGCGTCCGCACCTCCCCTCAGCCGGCCGACGAGGAAGACGGCGAGGAGGACCGAGATCAATGCGACCATCACGCATCCCATCGCCGCCGCGTAGCCGAACTGGCCGTAGCGGAAGGCCTCTTCGTAGGCGAAGAGCATCGGCAGCCGCGTCCGGCCGCCGGGGCCGCCGTTGGTCAGCACGTAGACCAGCGCGAACGAGTTGAAGTTCCAGATGAAGTTGAGCGCCGTGACAGCGAGCGCGACCGGTCTCAGCGCGGGCCAGGTGACGGTCCGGAAGCGGCGCCAGGCGCCCGCGCCGTCCATCGCGGCCGCCTCGTGCAGTTCACGCGGAGTGTTCTGCAGGCCGGCGAGCAGGGCCACCGTCGTCTGGGGCATGCCTGCCCAGACACCGACCACGATGACGGCGGGCAGGGCGGTCGCCAGGCCGCTCAGCCAGTCACGGCCGTCCCCGAGTCCGAGGTCGCGCAGCGTCTCGTTCAGGATGCCCGCGTCCGGGTTGTACACAATGCGCCACATGACGCCCACGACAACCTCGGGCATCGCCCACGGGACGATGGCGAGGGCGCGTGCGAGCCAGCGCAGCCGGAGTTCCTGGTTGAGCAGGAGGGCGAGTCCGAGCGCGAGGAGGAACTGCGGCACGGTCACCCCGACCGCCCAGAGCAGCCCGATCCGGAACGAGTCCCAGAACAGTGTGTCGTGCAGCAGGTCCTGGAAGTTGAGCACACCGATCCACTGTGTGGACCGTGTCCGCCCCGACTGCGAGTCGGTGAACGCCAGCGTGATCCCGTACAGCAGCGGTCCGACGCTGAGCACCAGGATCGGGATCAGCGCGGGCAGCACCAGGAACCAGGCGCCGTGGTCGGCGGCGCGAGGGTCCGCGCCCGCGCCGGGCGCACGCTTCGCCGAACGTCTCGTCACGCTCGCCAATGTCACGGATTCGGCTCCCTTGGGCGGCTCGTGGAGATCCGGCCGCCCAGGCGGCCCCCGTCATCGTGCTGAGGAGCTGACTCCGCGTCAAGGCAGCGCGCAGCCCCTTTGTGACCGTCCCACCAGTGCGAATGCGACACTGGCCGACGTGAATGGCGTGATCGTGACGCCGTGTGCGGGAGTCGGCGAGAGCCATGGGAGGCGCGGGATGGACGAGGCACAGGCGCGGAACGTACTACGTGCGGCGGATGTGCTGCCGGAGCCGGTGCGGGAGGCGACTCTCCTCGCCCTGGGCGAGAACGCGGTGTTCGCGGCCGGTGACCTGGTCGTCAAGGTGGGGCGCGATGCCGAACTCCTCGACCGCGCACGGCGGGAACTGGAGATCGCGGCCTGGCTCGCCGACGTGGGCGTCCCGGCGGTGCGGGCGGCCGAGCCCGAGGCGCGGCTGGTCGACGGTCACCCGGTGACGGTGTGGCACCGGCTGCCCGATCCCGTGCGCCCCGCGGAGCCCCGCGATCTGGCCGAACTGCTACGGGTGGTGCACGCACTGCCTTCCCCTTCCTTCGAGTTGCCGCCCCGCGAACTGCTGGGCGGTGTGGAGCGCTGGCTGCGTCTGGCGGGCGACGCGATCGACCCCGCGGACGCGGCGTATCTGCGGGCCCGGCGCGACGGCTTCGCGACGGCCGCAGCCGCACTCACCCCGCATCTGCCGCCGGGCCCGATCCACGGCGACGCGCTGCCCCGCAACGTCCATGTCGGCCCCGAAGGACCGGTCCTGGTCGACCTGGAGACCTTCTCCGCCGACCTGCGCGAGCACGACCTGGTGGTCATGGCCCTGTCCCGTGACCGCTACGGGCTCCCGGCCGAGGCCTACGACTCCTTCACCAAGGCGTACGGCTGGGACGTCCGTGAGTGGGCGGGCTGTCCCGTGCTCCGGGGAGCACGGGAGACCGCCAGCTGCGCCTGGGTCGCCCAGCACGCACCGGTCAACCCCAAGGCACTGGCCGAGTTCGAGCGCCGGGTGGCATCACTGCGGGACGGCGACGAGACCGTGCGCTGGTACCCGTTCTAGAACGGGCGCTTCCTCGGACGGGGCCCCCGTTGTCCCCCCCTCGTCCGCCGGGTCCCGCAAGCCGGGCGGGCTCAGCCCTGTTCATCCGCCAGGTCCCGAAGCCGGGTCGGCTCAGACCCGCTCGTCCATCGAGTCCTGAACCCGGGCAAGCCCAGACCCGCAAGCCGGGCAGCTCAGACCCACACACCCACCAAGTCCCACAGCCGGACGGGCCCAGGCCCACTCATCCGCCGAGTCCCGAATCCAAACGGCTCAGACCCGCACACCCGCCAGATCCCACAGTCAGGCGAGGCCAGACCCACACACCCACCGAGTCCCACAGCCGGACGGGCCCAGGCCCACTCATCCGCCGAGTCCCGAACCCAAACGGGCTCAGACCCGCACACCCACCAAGTCCGCAGCGGGGCAGGCTCAGACCCGTTCGTCCGCCAGGTCCCGCAGGGGCCACACGCCGTCCACCACTGCGGCTGTGTCGCCCTTGCGGCGTAGGAAGCTCTGGAAGTCGGCTGCCCACTCGGCGTACCAGTCGATCTGGCGGCGGTGCAGTTCTGCCGGGCCGAGGGCGGCGACCTTCGGGTGGCGGTCGGCTATCGCGCAGGCCAGCCGGGCCGCGGCGAGGGCGTCGGCCGAGGCGTCGTGGGCGGTGTCCAGCGAGACCCCGTACTCCGTGCAGACCGCTTCGAGGTTGCGCTTGCCGCGGCGGTAGCGGTCCACCGAGCGGTCGATCGTGTACGGGTCGATGACGGGCGCCGGATCCACGCCGCCCAGTCGGTCGCGCAGGGACGGCAGACCGTACCTCTGCAGCTCGGCGGAGAGCAGGGTCAGGTCGAAGGCCGCGTTGTAGGCGACGACCGGGACGCCCGACTGCCAGGACGAGACGAGGACGCCTGCGATCGCGTCGGCGACCTGGTCGGCCGGCCTGCCCTCGGCCACCGCCCGTTCGTTCGTGATCCCGTGCACCGCCACCGCGTCCGCCGGAATCTCCACCCCCGGATCGGCCAGCCACTCGCGGTGCCCTTGCAGTCTTCCGTCCTTGACCTCGACCACGGCCCCCGTGACGATGCGCGCCTCGCGCGGATCCGTCCCGGTCGTCTCCAGGTCGAAGCCGGTCAGCAGCTCCTGGTGCCAGCCCATGGGCGGCCCCCCTTCTTCGTGGTGCTTTCCCCCAGTGGTCTCCACGATCCCATGCACCACTGACAATCCGAGGGCCGCATTCCGCTTCCCGGCCGCGAGGGTGTCCGGAGCGTCAGGAGACCGGCCGCGAATCCGCCCAGGCGATCTCGAACTCCTCGCGGTATGTCGGGAAAAGCCCTTCTTCGTCAATCTCGTCCGGTTTGACCAGCCGGCCCCCGCCGCGCAGTACGAAGACCGGCGCCTCCATCCCCCGCGTCCGGCGCAGATAGGACTGCACGACCGCTATGCCGTCCGAGCCGTCCCCGTCCACGAGGTACGCGGTGAAGCGGGGTGTCTCGTCGTAGACCTGGATCTCGAAGGCGCCCGGGTCGTGCAGCTTGGAGCGCACCCGGCGCATGTGCAGGATGTTCATCTCGACGGCGCGGCTCAACTCACCCCGTTTGATGCCGAGTTCCCGCTCGCGCCGCTTCACCGCGCTGGACGCCGGATTGAGGAACAGCAGCCGCACCCGGCAGCCCGACTCCGCGAGCCGCACGAGCCGCCGGCCGGAGAAGTTCTGCACCAGCAGGTTCAGGCCGATGCCGATGGCGTCGAGGCGGCGCGCACCGCCGAAGAAGTCCTCGGCGGGGAACTGGCGCAGCAGCCGCACCCGGTCCGAGTGCACGCCGACCACGTCCGCGTACCGGTCGCCGACCAGGTTCTCCACGGCGTCGACGGGCAGCCTGCGTGCGGAGGGCGCGTCACTGCCGGCGCCGAGTATCTCCAGGAGTTTCGACGCCGCCCGCTCGGCCTGTGCGAGGACCGCCTCGGACAGGGCACGGTTGCGCGAGACGACGTTCCGGGTGACTTCCAGTTCGTCCAGGGCGAGTTCGACGTCGCGGCGCTCGTCGAAGTAGGGCTCGAAGCACGGCCAGTGCTGCACCATCAGCTCGCGCAGCTGGGGCAGGGTCAGGAAACTGAGCACGTTGTCGTCGGCGGGGTCGAGCAAGTACCCCTTGCGGCGGCTGACTTCGCGTACGGCGACCGCGCGCTGCACCCATTCCTGTCCGGCGGGTCCGGCGGCGGCGACCACCCATTCGTCGCCGTGGACGGGTTCGTAGATGGGACGGAGAACAGCGGCCACGACCGCGCGCAGCCGCTGTTCGACCAGGTTCAGCCAGATGTAGGCGCGCCCGGCCCGCTGGGCGCGCGTGCGCACCTCGCTCCAGGCGTCGGCGCCCCAGTCCAGTTCCGGTCCGATAGATCCCATTTCCATCGGCCGTGCCAGGGACACCGCACCGGGTGGGACATCTGTGGAGTTCCCCTCGTGACCCTCGTCACCAGGAGGCAACTCCAGCCCTCCCGAGCCCACCCGCGCACCGCCTTCCGCTCCCCCGAGCTCTCGCGTGGAGCAAGCCCCCACTCAACGATCAAGGAAGGGTACTCCGGGAGTGGTCAGCGGTGCAGCCCGATGGACAGGTCGTTTCTCAACTACCGTTTTCCGCTTGCCCGTTCTGGTTGGCGAGGGCCGGCGGAGTGAGCGGGTTCATAGCGGTGACATCGCGCGGGGCGATGGAGAAGCCCTGCCAGTGAACCGGCATGGGCTGCTGGTCCTCGTCGCGTGCGATGTGGTGGAAGCCGACGTTGACCCAGGCGACGGGGTGGGTGAGCGTCTGTCCGTTGACCCACTTGTCGACGGACTTACCTGCTCCGGTACCGCAGTTGGCCAGGTTGTTGCTGGCGAACTGTTCGCACTTCTTGTACTCGGTGAAGTAGATGTCGTGCTTGGTGAAGCTGCGCCCCGGGTACTTGGTGGTGGCGCCGGGGACGATCTCGTACGAGCGCGCGTGCAGGTCCTTGTTCTTGCCGATGTCGCTGACGACGCGCCACCAGCGCATGTTCTTGGCGTCACCGGCGAGTTCCTTGGTGACCTTGGTGAGGGTGGTCTTGTTGGTCGGCCCGTCGTTGGCGTTCGCGGGCGGGCTGACCACGGAGTCGTACTGCTCGACCTTGTTCTTGGTGGAGCCGTCCAGAGCGAACTGGAGCCGCCAGAAGACGTTGTGGCTGTGGCTGGTGGCGTACGACCTGGCGCCCTTGCCGATCGGCCAGCCGCGGCCGTCGCCCGCGTTGTAGTCGCCGGGCGAGAGACTGCCGGTGGCGCCGACGTTCATGTTGACGGTGCCGTCGTCCTGGAAGCGCCACTCGGTGATGTACTCGTACCAGCCGACCTGGTTGACGGTGTAGACGAGCAGGTCCTTGCCCTGGGTCTGGTAGACCTTGCTCGCCGTGTCGCCCTGCATGCGGTAGGCGTGGCCGCGGGTACGGGTCGTGGTGCACAGGCCGTTGGCGGTGGGGTGCTCCGGGTCCCACGCATTGGGGATCTTGACCTTCTTGATCGTGCCGCCGGGACACTCGCCCGGGGCCAAATTCATCAGGCCCTGCCCGAAACCGGCGCCGGTGAGGTCGTCGTACTCCGCCTTGCCGTCGTCGTAGGGGACGTGGATCTGGGCGAGCTTGGCACTGGTGAGGACCTTGATGGGGCGGGCCTCGCCCTTGGGCTGGTACGAGATGTTCTCCAGGACGAGCCCGGCCTCGCTCTCGTAGTGCCAGCACATCCGCCAGGTGGTGCCGGTGGAGAGCTTCTGCTCGATCCGGTACGCCGCACTGCAGGCGGCGGCCGGCGCCGCAGCGGCCTTGGGCTGGGCGACCGCGGGTCCCGCGGTGGTGGCCGCGCCGACGAGCAGCGCGGCCACCGAGAGGCCCACCGCCGTCCGACTACGGACCCGGCTGATTCCCCGCGGCCGGACGCCACTGAGCAAACCGTTTACGCGCATGACGAAGTGACTCCTTGCGAAAGCAGAAAAGGAGGTGAGTGGGAGAAGTGAGCTGACGGCGGCGCCGGCTAACCGAGCTTGACGGCCCTGCGGGCGCTCAGGTCGATCACCAGGTCACGGCTGTCGATCCAGGGCCCGTTCCTGACCTTCGGGAAGAGCCGTACACAGCGGTGGGTGCCGCAGTCCGCGAGCGCGGCGGGCCGGGCGCCCGGGGCCGCGCGGAAGACCATGCTGTTGAGGATCAGCTGGTCGGGGGAGGTGAGCTCCTTCCCCGTGGCGTCCTTGTAGTCGGCCTTGAGGCCCGCGCCGAGCGGGTCGGCGATCAGCAGCTGCGCGGCTTCGGTCATCTCGTCGCGGCTGATGGGCGGCTGGACACCGTGCTGGGTGCCGGTCCTCTCGACCTTCCCGGTGTCGAGGTTGACGGTCTTGGTGACGAGCGCGTCGTCCTTGTAGTCGTAGAACCGGACCTCGGCGCGGCGAGGCGCGCTCGCGTCACCCAGTTCGTCTTCGGCGGGCTCGGCGAGGTCGACGCCGATCCGCTGCGGGCCGCGGTCCCCTTCGACGTCCTCGGCGGACCTGAGGAGCTGCTGGTTCAGCGCGATGCGCTCGACCCGCTCGGTCTCGTCGTCGGTCAGCGAGTCGCGGCCGATGCCTTTGTCACCCTCGTCCGGCACCTGCTCGACGACGCCCGGCTGCACGGCCGCCTGCCCCTGCTGCCCCTGCTCTCCCGTCTCCTGCGCGGTCCGGCCGCCTGCCCCGCTGCCACCAGAGTCGTCGGCCCCCGCCGAGCCCGGCAGCGTGATTGCGATCATCACCGCTGTCCCGGCCACCGCGATGGCCGTACCCGCCACCACTTTGCCCAGATGGCGGCGCACTGTCCTGCGCACATTTCCCCCTGCTCCCCTGGTCCGTCCAGGAGTGTTTTCGAGCCCCACCGGTTCGGCACACGACGTATGCCTGGTCATTGGGTAAGAGGGACGTAAGTCATAGGAGGTTCCGCCACTTTCGGGGAGACTCGGCTCGGAGCGGCCCCCCGGGGCACGGCACTACTGGAAGAGTCATATCCATGCAGGTCTGGCCTGGAGAGGCGTATCCACTCGGTGCCACGTACGACGGTGCCGGTACCAACTTCGCGGTCTTCTCGGAGGCCGCCGACCGTATAGAGCTGTGTCTGCTGCACGACGACGGCTCGGAGACCGCGGTGGAACTGCGCGAGAGCGACGCGTTCGTGCGGCACGCCTATCTGCCCGGCATCATGCCCGGACAGCGCTACGGCTTCCGTGCGCACGGGCGGTACGACCCCGGGCACGGGCAGCGCGTCAACTCCGCGAAGCTGCTGCTCGACCCGTACGCGCGGGCCATCAGCGGTGCGGTGGAGTGGGGCGAGGAGGTGTACGGCTACCGCTTCGGGGAGCCCGACAAGCGCAACGACCTGGACTCGGCGCCGCACACCATGACCTCGGTGGTGGTCAACCCGTACTTCGACTGGGGCGACGACCGCCCGCCGCGCACCGAATACCACCACACGGTGCTCTACGAGGCTCACGTCAAGGGCCTCACCATGCAGCACCCGGAGCTGCCCGAGGAACTGCGCGGCACGTACGCGGCGCTCGCCCACCCCGCGATCATCGAACACCTGACCAAGCTGGGCGTCACCGCACTGGAACTGATGCCCGTACACCAGTTCGTGAACGACCACCGTCTGGTGGACATGGGCCTGAACAACTACTGGGGCTACAACACGATCGGCTTCTTCGCCCCGCACAACGCGTACGCCTCCTGGGGCGACCGCGGCCAGCAGGTCCTGGAGTTCAAGTCGGCGGTCCGGGCGCTGCACGAGGCCGGTATCGAGGTCATCCTGGACGTCGTCTACAACCACACGGCCGAGGGCAACCACCTGGGCCCCACGCTGTCCTTCAGGGGCCTCGACAACGCCTCGTACTACCGTCTCGCGGAGGACCAGCGCTACTACACGGACACCACGGGGACCGGCAACTCCCTGCTGATGCGCTCCCCGCACGTGCTCCAGCTGATCATGGACTCGCTGCGCTACTGGGTCACCGAGATGCACGTCGACGGTTTCCGCTTCGACCTCGCGGCGACCCTGGCGAGGCAGTTCCACGAGGTGGACCGGCTGTCGTCGTTCTTCGACCTGGTGCAGCAGGACCCGGTGGTCTCCCAGGTGAAGCTGATCGCCGAGCCCTGGGACGTCGGCGAGGGCGGCTACCAGGTGGGCAACTTCCCGCCGCTGTGGACCGAGTGGAACGGCAAGTACCGCGACACCGTAAGGGACATGTGGCGCGGCGAGCCCCGCACACTGGCCGAGTTCGCATCCCGGCTGACGGGCTCCTCGGACCTCTACCAGGACGACGGCCGACGCCCCCTCGCGTCCATCAACTTCGTGACGTGCCACGACGGCTTCACGCTGAACGACCTCGTCTCCTACAACAACAAGCACAACCAGGCCAACGGCGAGGACAACCGCGACGGCGAGAGCCACAACAGGTCCTGGAACTGCGGGGTCGAGGGCGAGAGCGACGACGAGTCGATCCTGGCCCTGCGGGCACGCCAGCGGCGCAACTACGTCGCCACACTGATGCTCTCCCAGGGCGTGCCGATGCTCAGCCACGGCGACGAGTTCGCGCGCACCCAGGAGGGCAACAACAACGGCTACTGCCAGGACAGCGAGCTGTGCTGGGTGCCGTGGCCGGAGGAAGGCGGGGAGCTGCTGGAGTTCACGCGCGCGATGGTGTGGCTGCGGCGCGACCACCCGGTCTTCCGGCGCCGCAGGTTCTTCCACGGGCGCCCCGTCCAGGGCACGCACGACGAGCTGTCCGACATCGCGTGGTTCACCCCGGAGGGCGGGGAGATGACCGAGCGTGACTGGGGCTCGGCGACGGCCCGCGCCCTGTCCGTCTTCCTGAACGGCAACGCGATCTCCGAACCCGGCCCGCGCGGCGAGCGCATCGCCGACGACTCCTTCCTGCTGATGTTCAACGCCTCGCCCCAGGCCCTGGAGTTCGTGGTGCCGGTCGACCACGGGCGCCAGTGGCAGGTGATCGTCGACACAGCACTCCCCGAGGGAGTGGCGCCGGGAACGGGCGCGAAGGTCGAGGCCGGGGACCGGCTGACACTGGTGGACCGGAGCATGACGGTGTTGCAGCGGCCCGCCTAGGCGGTCGCGTTGCCGTTCCCGGGGCACGCGCGTGGGGAGGGCCTTTTGGCGCCCGCGCGTGCCCGTTTGCAGGCGCCGGTGACACGAAAGGCGGCAGGGCGGGTACGTAGGCTCCATGACATCTGAGCGTCCAGAACCGGTGACTCCCGGGCCCGGGGCCGAGCCCGTGATTCCCGTCGTGCCGACCGCCACGTACCGGTTGCAGCTCCAGCCGGAGTTCCCCTTCGGGGCCGCCGAGGCGGCCGTGCCCTATCTGGCCTCGCTCGGCGTCTCCCATCTGCACCTGTCCCCCGTCCTGGAGGCGGTTCCCGGCTCGACGCACGGCTACGACGTGGTGGACCACGCGCGCGTGCGGGACGAACTGGGCGGGGAGGACGGACTGCGCTCCCTGGCGCGCACCGCGCGGGAACACGGTCTTGGTCTGGTCGTGGACATCGTGCCGAACCACATGGCGATGTCTCCGCGTCACAACCACCCCCTGTGGGAGGTGCTGCGCGAGGGACCCGGGTCGCCCCATGCACGCTGGTTCGACATCGACTGGGACGCCCAGGGCGGACAACTGCTGCTGCCGGTGCTCGGAGGCCGGCTCGGCACGGAGATCGTCCACCTGAAGGTGGACGGCGACGTACTGCGCTACTACGACCACGTGTTCCCGCTGCGCGAGGGCACCGCGAACCTGCCCCTGCCGCAACTGCTCGACGCGCAGTGGTACCGCCCGGTGTGGTGGCGGCTGGCTCGTACCGAGCTCAACTACCGCCGGTTCTTCAGCATTTCGGAGCTCATCGGGGTGCGTGTCGAGGACCCGGAGGTGTTCGCGGCGACCCACGCGAAGATCCTGGAGCTGCTCGACGAGGGCGTGGTGGACGGGCTGCGCGTCGACCACCCGGACGGGCTCGCGGACCCGGACGCGTACCTGCGCCGGCTGCACGAGGCGAGCGGCGGGCGCTGGACGGTGGTCGAGAAGATCCTCGCGGACGGCGAGCCGCTGCCCGCGGCGTGGCCCGTGGCGGGCACCACCGGCTACGACGCGCTGCGGCATGTCGACGGCCTCTTCACGGACCCGGCGGGCGCGGGCGAACTCCTCGGCCAGTACCGGCGTTTCGCGGCCCCTCAGAGCGACCGTGGCGGCCACTGGGAGGCGACGGTGCGCCGGGCGGCGTACAAGGTGGTCACGCACGAACTGGCCACCGAGACCGACCGCCTCACGCGCGTGGCGAGCCGTCTGTGCGCCGCCTCCCCGGACCCGGCGCTGCGCGACCACGCCTCCTGGGCGCTGGCCACCGCGCTGCGGGAGCTTCTCGTCCGCCTGGAGGTGTACCGGCCCTACCCCTCCTCGGACGCCGCCCTGGTGGTCACCGAGGAGGCGGCCTCCGAGGCCCGGGCGGTCTTCACGGTGCCGGAGGAGGCGCATGCCGTGGACGTCGTACGGGACCTGGTGCTCGGGCGGGCCGGTGACGGGTCCGGGCACGCCGAGTTCCGGGCCCGGTTCGCGCAGACCTCGTCCGCGCTGCGGGCCAAGTCCGTGGAGGACACCGCGTTCTACCGCTATGTGCCCCAGCTGTCGGCGAACGAGGTGGGCGGGAACCCCGGGAGCCCGGCCGTGTCCCCAGAGGACTTCCACGCCTACTGCGCGCGCGTGCAGCGCGACTGGCCCGCCACCGGAACCGCCCTGTCCACCCACGACACGAAACGCAGCGCCGACGTACGCGCCGCCCTCTCCGTGCTCACCGAGTGCCCCGAACGGTGGGCCGACGTCCTGGCCGAGGTGACCCGCGACGGCGCGGGCGTGCCCGACCCGCAGGTGGCGTGGGCCGCGTGGCAGACGGTGTTCGGACTCGGCCCGGCCGACGTCGAGCGGGTCCAGGGAGCCCTGTTGAAGCACATCCGGGAGGCCGGCCTGCACACCGCCTGGACCGAGCAGGATCCCGCGTACGAGGAAGCAGTGGCCGCGTTCGTCGCGGAGGGGCCGTGCGGGGCACCCGGGCGGCGCGTGGCCGACTTCCGGGCCTCGCTGGCTCCGCATGTGCGGGCGAACGTCCTGGGGGCCGCTCTGGTCCATCTGACCATGCCCGGGGTGCCGGACGTCTACCAGGGCACCGAGGGTGAGTATCTGGCGCTGGTGGACCCGGACAACCGGCGGCCGTTCGCACCTCGGGAACAGGCGTCGGCGAAGGTCGCCCTGACCACGGGGGCCCTGCGGCTGCGCGGGCGGCGCCCGGCCGTCTTCGGCGACTCGGCGACGTACACACCGCTGACGGCACAGGGCCCCGGCGCCGCGCACTGTGTGGCGTTCGTACGCTCCGGGGAGGTGGTCACGGCCGTCACCCGGCTGTCGCTGCGGTTGGCGGAGGCGGGCGGCTGGCGGGACACCGTGCTCCCGCTCCCCGAGGGCCGGTGGACGGATGTGTTCTCTCCTGGGCGGGAGTTCACGGGGCACGCGCGCGTGGCGGAGCTTTTCGAGCAGTTGCCCGTGGTGCTGCTGGAGCGGGTCAGCGCAGGCGCACCGGAAGGCTCCGCGGTGAGCGGCTGATCAGGCCCTCCGGGGTGGGCCGGAAGCCCGGGGCCCACCGGATGCCCGGCAGAACCGTCAGCAGGGCGCGCAGGCCGTGCTCCGCGGTGAGCCGGGCGAGCAGGGCGCCGGGGCAGAAGTGCCGTCCGGAGCCGTGGGCGAGCTGTCCGGGGTCGGGGCGGAAGGCGTCGTAGCGGTCCGGGTCGGCGAACCGTGCGGGGTCCCGGCCCGCGGATCCCACCAGACACGCCACGGTGGCGCCCACGGGTATCGCGCCGACCGGCTCGACGGCCCTCCGCAGCACCACCTGCAGCGGCGGATCGCGGCGCAGCGACTCGGCCCAGGCACCGGCCGCGAGCGCGGGACGGGCCCGGACGACAGCCAACTGGCCCGGGTGGTCGAGGAGGTTGGCGAGGAACGACGCGAGGCCCCGTGCGCTCGCCTCGCCGCCCGCGCCGAGGAGAGACCCCGCCAGGCCCGCCACGACCTCGTCCGACAGGGGTCGCCCGTCGGCTCGCGCCGTGCACAGCGCCGACAGCAGGTCGGCACCCGGGTGAGCGCGGCGGCGGGCGATGTACGGGCGCAGGAAGGCGTCGAGTTCGGAGTGGTGACCGCCGAGATGATCGAGGCCCGTACGGCACCACGCGTGCACGCGCGCGGTGTCCTCGTACGGCAGCCCGAGCGCGGCGACGGCCGCCGCGGTGGGCAGCCACTGGCAGAACTCGGTGACGAGATCGGCCTCCTGGCGGGCTGCGAGGCGGCGGGCGAGGACGAACGCCGTCCGCGCGACACCCGCGGTCAGGACGGCCAGCGCGGCCCCGCGGAACGCCGGGGAGACCACGGCCCGGTGGGCGCTGTGCGTCCCGCCCTCCAGGTGGGCCAGGGTGCGTCCGGGCGGCACGGCGACGAGCCGCGGGTCCGCGAGCGCGGCGCGCACATCGGCGTACCTGCTGACCAGCCAGGCGCCGAACGGCTCGTCGTACACGAGGGGGTGGCGCTCACGGAGGACGCGATACAGCGGGTAGGGGTCACGCTCGGTGGCGGGGGCGAGGAGGCTCGGGGGTGGCGGCAGGCTCTCCGACGGGGGTCGGGCCGTGGTGGTCGAGCCGGACGTCGTGGTCGAGCCGGTCGTGATAGGGGCGCCCGCCGTCACGGGCGAGCCGGACGTCATAGGTGCGCCCGCCGTCATAGGCGAGCCCGCCGCCGTCGGTGCGCCCGCACTCGTCGACGATTCCGTCCTCGGCGCAGGGCCGGTGCGCGGCGCAGGGCCGGTGCCAGGCGCAGGGCCGGTGCCAGGCGGCGAGCTGGCACCAGACGCCAAACCAGTACGAGGCGGCGAGCTGGCACCAGACGCCAAACCAGTACGAGGCAGCGGGCCACTGGCAGACGTCAAGGCGGTGCCGGACGGCGGGTCGGTCAAGGACGCCGAGCCGGTACGAGACGACGGGCCAGTGCCAGGCGCCCGGCTCGGTGTCTGAGCCGGCGCGGAAGCGCTCCCGCTCCACTCCGCCTCGGACGCCGCCCCGTGCCCCGTCCGGAGACCCTCCGCCGCGGAACGGAGCGCAGGGCAGTGACTCGGCGTCGCGGACACGCTCTCCGGCCACAGGCTCGGCAGCGCAGACGATTCCGCCGGCCAAAGGCTCCGGCGCTCGGGCTCGGCGCCGGGAACCGGCGGCAGCGGTGCTGTCCGTGCGGACGCCGGGACGCCTTCGCCGGGAAGACCGAGAAGACCAGAAGGGCCAGGGGGACCGGAAAGGCCGGAAAGACTGGAAAGACCGTAAAGACCAGGAAGACCGTGGGGACACAGCACCGCCGGCCTCCCACCTAGGGTCTGCGCGCTGGACCCGCGCGCGATTGGTCCCAGCCGACCATCGCGACGCCCGGACCGCAGGCCTCGTACACCCATACGAGTGAAGCCGGTGCCCCCCCTGTCCGATCCCACGCCGTCGGCGAGAGGTTTCCCGACACTCGCCGGGCGCAACCGGCATCAGCACTGAATGGCCGTCCGCTGGTGCACACCCCCTGCCAGCGGTAAATGCCATTTGGCGCCCCCTGGAGCCGCCCCTTCATCTCCTTGACAGTTCACTCAGTCCGTGGAGTACTGCGGAAAGCGACGCAGGGCTGACAAGTCGGGGGTGAGTCTCCTGCCGGAGTTGCGCTACCCCACTGTGACCGAAATCGTCTCGTCCGCCCGGGCGTTGGCGGCTCACCGGCCCGGCCTGTGCGCGCTCAGACAGGTCGGCGTCTCGCGCGGGGGCAGGCCTCTTCATCTGCTGTCCATGGGCCACGCACGGCGCGGCGTCCTCGTGGTGGCGGGCGCCCACGCGAACGAGCCGACCGGCGGCTCGACCGTGCTCGCGGTGGCCGAACGGGTCATGCACGACCGGGATTTACGGGCCGACACCTCCTGGCACTTCCTGCTCTGCGCGGACCCGGACGGGGCGAGTCTCCATGTGACGCCGGCGCCGCGCACCCTGCTCGACTACCACCTCGGTTTCTTCCGCCCGGCCGGGCCCGAGCAGCCGGAGTGGTCCCCGTCCGTCCTGCCGCCCGACCGGCTGCCCCCGGAGACCCGCGCCCTCATCCGGGTCATCGACGAGGTGCGGCCCTACCTCCAGGTCAGCCTGCACGGCACCGATCTGGGCGGCAGCTGGGTCCAGTTGACCAGGGACGTCCCCGGGCTCGCCGAGCCGTTCGCCAAGTCCGCGGCGGAGCTGCACATCCCGGTGGAGACGGCCGCGTCGGACGCCGCGGGCTGGCCCGCCTCCGGGCCCGGGGTGCATGTGATGCCGGCTCCCGGCCTGGACACGGCATACCCGAGCATGCCCGACGACGCACGGCACAGCACCTGGTACCACGCCCACCGGTACGGCGGTCTCACCGCGGTCGTCGAGGTGCCGATGTGGGCCGGCGATCTGGTGGACGACCCGACACCGCACCCGGCCCCCGCGGCGGCGATGCGACGGCTGGCACGCAGGCTGCTGCGGGACACCCTCCAGGTGGAAGCGGTACTCACGGAGGCGCTGCCGCGGCTCCGGGGCCCCGACGGGCCGCTCCTGCGCGCCGCCAAGTGGGCGCTGGAACTGGTACCGGGCCTGGCCGACGACTGGGTCAGGACACCGCCTCCGAACACGACGACGGCGTACGTCGGCAGTGTCGACGCGTTCGGCCGCCGGCTTCCGCTGCGGGCCGCCGCGATGCTGCTGCGGGTTCTCCGGGAGACGGGGGACCGCGAGGCGCCACACCTCGAACGGCTCGTCGCCGACTGGAGCGACGCCTTCGCCGACCGCTTCCGTGCCCGCTGGGTTCCGCTGGACCACCAGGTCGAGCATCAGACCCGTACGGTGATCGCGGCGGCCCGCCACGCGCGCGACGCCTCGGCCTGAGGATTCAGTGCCCGAGGTCCCCCAAGTCCCCCGAACCCCCGAGGCCCTCGAAGTCTCCGGGGCCCCCGAGGGCGAACACCGACCCCGTCTCGACTCCCATCATGCAGGTGTTCGAAAAGGTGCGGGTGTACTCGGTCCGTCGGCCGTTCCACTCGCCGCGTGCGGAGGCGGTGACCGGTGCGTAGAGCATGGGGCAGAGGACGTCGGCCCTGACCGGAATCCGGGTGATGTCCCCTCCGGCGGTGCGGAGTTCCGCGCAGGCCTGTGCCGCGTGGGCGTGCCCCTGGGGCGGATCGCAGAGCAGGAGCGTGCCGCGTGTGTCGCTGGAGCGGGCGTCGCCGGTGGTGACCGTGAGGTACAGCCAGTTGCCCTGGAACGCCTGCCGCGGCATCGCCTGAGCCAGGGCCGGGTCCGGGACCGCGCCCACGGTGAGGAGGGCGACCGCCGCGAGCAGGCCGCCCCGTACCGCTTGAGTGGTTTTCGTCATTCCCGATGCATCGGCACCGCGGCCTGCGAACCCCACCCTGTCTCACTCGAACGGGACGGCACGCGCGCGTGGCGCCCGGCGAGGTCGAACACGGCGAGTACCACGCGTGCTTGGTACTCGACCTGACGCGCGACCGGGATCCAGTGTGCCCCGCAGCCGTCTCGGTAGTCGGCGCACCACTCGTCGATCAGCCGGTCGAGCTCCGGCAGCACTCCACGCGGGTCGTGTCCCGAGCCGGTCACGAGCTGGTGCAGCAGCCCGGCGGTGCGCAGGGCGACCCGGCGTCCGGCGAGGCGCAGGGCGGTGAGGCGCGCAATGGTGAGCGGCGGCAGGGGTCGCGCTCCGGCATGGCACAGGTCGGGATCCCACGAGTCGGCGAGACCGGGGCCGACCAGTAAATAGTCGTCCACGGGGGCGAGGAGTCGGGCCACGTCCGGGGAGCCACCGAGAACGGGGCGCACGCGCGCGAGGATCCCTTCCAGGAGCCCGGTGTCGCGGCGCAGCGTGTGGCTGACGGTGCGCAGCGCCGTGGCGGCGTCGGCGGGGCGTGTGGGGTCCTCCACGGCGGCCACGCCCCACATGGGGGCTTCGACGACCGCTGTCACGGTGCCGTACGGGTGCGGGTGGAACCAGGTGGACTCGACCGCGGCCTCGGTGATGGCGGCCGCCAGGTCTCCCCGGCGCGGCGGTGGGATGCGGTAGACGGCGGGGCCCAGCGACGGCCAGTACAGGGTGTCGTACGGGCCGAGTTCGCGCGGGATGCCGAGACGTGTCGCGGTGTGCGCGACGCGCTGGGCGATTCCGGGCAGTTCACGGGTGAGCTCGACGAAGGCGCCGCCCACGTCGACGCCGTGCAGGGAGCACTGCAGAAAGGGCCGCAGTTCGTCCTGGAGGTCGAGGAGGGCGCGGGTCTCGGGCAGGGTGGCCCCGTCCACGCCCTCGGGCAGCCACTCGGGCTGTTCCAGGAAGCCGGGCCGGAAGAAGTGCCTGAAGTAGTTGCCGAGGGTGTACGGGCCCGACAGCCAGGCCTCGTTGCGGCGGGCGCCGTCGGGGTCGAGGCAGAGCAGCAGGTTCCAGGTGGCGTCCGCGCCCTCGCACAACCGGGGGTCGGCGAGCGCCCGTTCGGCCACCCGCAGGACCGTGGCGCCACCCACGGGTTCGTTGGCGTGCGGTCCGGCAACGACGAGGGCCTGACGGCTGCCGTGCCCGACGGAGAGGAGCCACAGGGGAGTTCCCTCCCGTGACGTGCCCACGCGGCGCAGGCGGGCGTCGCGAGGATGACGGGCGACGAGCGCGGCCGCACGGGCTCCCAGCTCGTCCACGGTCGGGTAGCGAGGGAGCGGCGGCAGGGCACACCTCCACCTATGTGGTGCCGTCGGTTCACCTGATGTGCATGGTGTACGCACAGTCAGTCACGCCTGTGGGGGTACGTCAACACCATGGAAGGTAAGGAGAGTCGAGGAAAACGGTGTGCGAAACCCAGGCCAGGGCTCGGTCGGCCGCCGTCCGGACGGCCGCCCGCGCGATCAGTCCGACGCGAGCCGGAACGTCATCCGTCCGAAGCCGATCTGGTCGCCGTCCCTGACGACGGCGGCGCCGATGACGCGCCGCCCGTTGACGGTCGTGCCGTTGGTCGAGCCGAGGTCGCGCAGGACCCACGACCCGCCCTGTCGGCTCAGTTCGGCGTGCACCCGGGAGACCGTCTCGTGGTTGAGCCGCAGACCGCTGGCGGGGTCACGGCCGATCCGCAGCGGGGACAGGCCCGCGGGGTGCGGCAGCAGCAGCTTCGGGAGCTTCTCGGCCTGCCAGGCCCTGCGCACCCGTACGGAGAAGCCGGAGATTGCCTCGACGGTGCCGAACACCACCTTCGACCAGCGGCTCTCGGTGGGCAGGTCGGCGGTGAGCACGGCCAGTTCGTCGGACCTCCGGGCGGTGAGCGCCAGCTCCATGCGCCGGATGAACGTGTCGTGCGAGAGCCGCCCGAGGGCGACGCCGTCACGGAGCGCCTTCAGCGCCCGGTCGCGCTCCGCGTCGGACAGCCGCGCGGGGTACGTGTGGAACTCGAAGGACGACGTCACGTTGGTGATTGTCGGGCAGCGCGGGCGGGGTGTCCAGAACACACAGAAACGGCCACTGCGGCCGACCGGACCGTTCGCGGCGGCGGACACGCGGCAAAACGGGAGATTCGAAAGCGAATTGATCTCACGTCTTGCACCATGGACGAGCTACGTCACGGAAACCAGATCACGGTGAGCGGACAAGGGGGAACCGTCTGTGCGGTTCGAGGTGTGGGCACCGCAGTCCGAGCGGGTGGCACTCCATTGCGAGGGCACCACGCGCGCGTTGGAGCGCGATCCGGAGCGTGCGGGTTGGTGGACGGGTGACGCGGAGGCGCGGGACGGGACGCGGTACGGCTTCGCACTGGACGCCGGCCCCGTGCTGCCCGATCCCCGCTCTCGGCGACAGCCGGACGGCCCCGACGGGCTGAGCGCGGTGGTCGACCCGGAGGGCTACGACTGGCGCGCGCACTGGGCGGGGCGTCCGCTGCCGGGCGCGGTCCTGTACGAGTTGCACGTGGGGACGTACACCCGCGAGGGCACGCTGGACGCGGCTGCCGAGCGGCTCGGTCATCTCCAGGAACTGGGCGTCACCCACGTCGAGTTGATGCCGCTGTGCCCCTTCCCGGGGCGGCACGGCTGGGGGTACGAGGGTGTGTCGCTCTGGGCGGTGCACGAGCCGTACGGCGGCCCGGAGGCGCTGAAGCGCTTTGTCGACCGGGCGCACGAACTCGGCCTCGGTGTCGTCCTCGACGTCGTGCACAACCACCTCGGCCCGTCCGGCAACTACCTGCCCGCGTTCGGCCCGTACTTCACGGACACCCATCAGACGCCCTGGGGTTCGGCGGTGAACCTGGACGCGCCCGGCTCGGACGAGGTGCGCGCGTATCTCGTCGGCAGCGCGCTGGCCTGGCTGCGCGACTACCGGCTGGACGGGCTGCGGCTGGACGCGGTGCACGCGCTGCGGGACACACGCGCGCTGCACTTCCTGGAGGAGCTGTCGACGGCCGTGGACGGCCTCGCCACCGATCTGGACCGGCCGCTCTTCCTGATCGCCGAATCGGATCTGAACGACCCTCGGCTCATCACCTCCCGCGAGGAGGGCGGCCTCGGACTGCACGCGCAGTGGAACGACGACTTCCACCACGCGCTGCACACCGCGCTGACCGGTGAGGCGCAGGGCTACTACGGGGACTTCGCACGCGCCCCGCTCCCGACGCTCGCGAAAACGCTGACGTCCGGCTTCGTCCACGACGGCACGTACTCCAGTTTCCGCGGGCGGTCGCACGGCCGCCCGCTCGACCGTACGCGCGTCTCGGCGCACCGGCTGGTCGGCTACACGCAGACCCACGACCAGATCGGCAACCGCGCCCAGGGCGACCGTCTTTCGGCCTCCCTCTCCCCCGGTCTGCTGGCCTGCGCCGCCGCGCTGACGCTCACCGGGCCCTTCACGCCGATGCTGTTCATGGGCGAGGAGTGGGCGGCGGGCACACCCTGGCAGTTCTTCACCGACCACACCGATCCCGAGCTCGCCGACGCCGTACGGCGGGGCAGGCGCCGGGAGTTCGCGGCGCATGGCTGGGCCGAGGAGGACGTCCCGGATCCGCAGGACCCGGCCACCCGGGACCGCTCCTGTCTGGACTGGTCGGAGCCCGAAAAGGCACTCCACGCGCGCGTACTGGCCTGGTACCGCGACCTGATCACCCTGCGGCAACGTCAGGCCGACCTCTCTGACCCCGACCTCGCCGCGGTGAAGGTCGCCTACGACGTGGAGGCCGGCTGGCTCGCCCTGCGGCGCGGTGACGTCCGGGTGGCTGTGAACCTCGGCAAGGAGACCGCGACCATCCCCCTCGGCGTCCGTAACGCGCACGTGCTGGCCGCCTGGGAGCCGGTCAGGCCGCCGGGCGAGGACGGGGTGCTGAGTGTGCCGGGCGAGTCGTGTGTGGTGCTGAGGCAGGGGTGAGCCCGCGGTGACTCATCCGTCTCGTGTGTGGTGCCGAGCCCGTGGCGGCTCAGTCGTCGCCCGTCAGTTCCGTGACCCGTTCCAGCAGGATCGCCTCCCAGGCGCGGCGCAGTTGGATCCGCAGGAGGGTTACGGGGCTGTCACCGTGTCCCTGGAGGCGGTCGGCGAGCCGGATCACGGTGTCGCAGCGGGACAGCCACAGGCCGCGCAAGCAGGGGCGGGCGCCGTAGCCGGCGAGGGTGGCGGCGCGTACGGCCGCGGGGGCGCCGACGGCGACGGCGAGCCCCGCGATGTCCTCGGTGGGGTCGCCGAGCACCGCGTCGGTCCAGTCGAGGACGCCGCGCACCCGCCCGTCGGCGCTGACGACGAGGTGCTCCCCCGTGAGTCCGTGGTGCACGAGGAAGGCGGCCCCGGGCTGTCCGGCGAGCTGGACGGCGGCGGCCGCGGTGAGCTGGGCAAGGCGGCCGGGGTCGAACTCATCGGCGGCGGCCAGCTGTTGGGCGGCCCGTTCGGCGGACGTCCGCAGCGCCTCCAGGGAGCGCGGCGCGGCGCGCGGAACGCCGAGTGCCTCTGCCTGGCGTACGGGCACCTCGCGCAGCCCGGTGAGCAGCGCGGCGAGGTCGGCCTCGCCGATGGCGGAGACGTCCTGTTCCTCGCTGGTGACGCCGACCAGTCTGGTGTCGAGGGTGTAGCCAAGGCCGGCGGCCCAGTCGCCGTGCGCGACGCTCACCGGGACCGCGACCCCGACGTGCGGGCGGACCAGGTCACGCACGCGCAGTTCGCGGCGCCGGCGGGCGGAGGCCTCGCGGTCCGGGGCGAGCCGCATCACGTGGCGCGTGCCGACCCACCAGGTGGAGTGTTCGCCGTCCTCGGCGACGGGCCGCACGTCGGGTCCCGGGCCCGGCGCGGGGGCGTCGGTGAGCAGGGAACGGACCAGCCTGCGGACGGTGTCCGCGGTCGGTGTCGGTGCCTGGGTCATGTCGCGCCGCTGTCGTTCGGGGGTGTGGGGTGCCGGGCGGGGTCGGGTCGGGTCAGCCGGGTGGGGTGGGTCAGTCGACGATCACCAGCTCGCGGGAGGTGGTGTTGAGGCGGCGTCCGCCGTCCTCGGTCACTGTCACGATGTCCTCGATGCGCACTCCGAAGCGGCCGGGCAGATAGATGCCGGGCTCCACCGAGAAGCACATTCCGGGGACGAGGGGCAGTTCCTCGCCCTCGATCATGTACGGCGGTTCGTGGGTGGTGACGCCGATTCCGTGCCCGGTGCGGTGGATGAAGTACTCGCCGTACCCGGCCTCGGTGATGACCGCGCGGGCCGCCCGGTCGACGTCCTGGCAGGCGGCGCCGGGCCGTACCGCGCGGAAGCCCGCCTCCTGTGCCTCGCGCACGATGTCGTGCACCTTGCGCTCCTCGTCGTCCGGTTCGCCGACGTGGACGGTGCGCGAGGTGTCGGAGCCGTAGCCGTGCTTGAGGCCGCCGAAGTCGAGGACGACCATGTCGCCGCGTTCGATGACGCGGTCGCCGGCCTCGTGGTGCGGGTTGGCTCCGTTCGGACCCGAGGCGACGATGGTGAAGTCGACCTGGGAGTGCCCGAACTGCCGCAGCAGGGCGGCGACATCGGCGGCCACGTCCGTCTCGCGGCGGCCCGCGAAGGGAACCTTCCGGATCTCCTCGTACGTCGCGTCCGCAGCGGCGCCGGCGGCCGCGAGCCGGTCCAGTTCCGCCTCGTCCTTGACGCCCCGCAGCATCGGCAGGGCCTCGGTGAGCGCGAGGTGGCGGGTGTCCGGCAGCCGCTGCTGGAGGCCGAGCAGGTGCAGGGCCCAGGTGTTGTCGCTGACGCCGTAGCGGCCGTAGCCGGTGAGGAGGGCGCCGGTCGCCTCGTACGGGTCCTTGCCGTCGGTCCAGTCCCGGAGGGCCAGTGTGGGGGCCGCCGCTGCCGCGTCCGGGGCCTCCAGGGTCGGCACGACCAGGACGGGATCCTGACCGGGCCGGAGCACCAGCACGGTGAGCCGTTCGGTCTCCACGGGCCGGTATCCGGTCAGCCACACCAGATCGGGCCCCGGCGCGACCAGGACGCCGTCCAGCCCCGCGTCCGCCGCGGCCTCGGCGGCGCGACGCATACGGGCCTCGTAGTCACCGGCGGTGAAGGGCGCGGGCGTGCCGGTCATCCATGCCTCCGTCTGTCCCGGTTTCCTCAGGGGCTACGGGCAGCATCCTGCCCCTCCGAGGGGACGGGCGCGAGCCGGTTGGCGCCGTCACGTCAGCCGACCTCTTCCGGGAACCTCAAAACAATGGTCAGCCATTACCTTTCCATTAGATCCAATGGTTTCCAATGGCTAGATCCCATTAATTCATTACGCCGATGAGGGCGGGGCACTGCTCGCCAGGAGGTCGACGGCGGCTCAGGTCACGACCCCGGGGGTCGTGGACAGCTGCTGCTGGTTGCCGTTCGCGTGCCGCACCGTGAGGGTGACGGCGGTGCCGGGCTTCGCGGTGCCAACCGCCCGTGCCAGGTCGGCGGCCGCGTCGATACGGGTCTCGCCGAAGGCGAGCAGGACGTCACCGCGGACCAGGCCCGCCGTGTAACCCGGGCCGGGGACATGGACACCGACGACGAGTGCACCCGTGCCCTCGGGGACGTCGACGGCCTCGACGCCGAGCGTTGCCCGCACGGACTCCTTCTTCTCCGGTTGTTCCGACGGTTGCGCCGACGGTTGCGCCGACGACTCCTTCGCCGGGGTCGGGCTCCCGCCGCCCGGAGCCGACTTGGACCCGGACGGAGGTGGGGCCGCGGCCGCCTGTTTCTGCAGATCCGCCAGCTTGCTCATCCCGATCACGGTGGCGCCCACGGTGCCGAGTCCGACGCCCGACAGCACCAGCACGGCCCCCACGAAGAGGCCGAAGAGGAGGGTCATCAGCCGTTTGCCGCGTCGCCGCGCGGCGTGCGGACGCTTGTTGCCGCCGGCCGGACGGTCACCGCCCGGCTCCTGACCGGGCATCGGCTTGGGACGCAACGCGGTCTGTTCCATGGATCGCCTCCGGCAGCTGCTCTGTGGATCGCCCCCGGCTGTTGCTCTACCCGGTGCCTGGGCACGCGACGATTCACGAACGAGTGAGACTGCCAAGCACGTTCGAAAAAAAGACCGCCCCGGGGAGCTGCTCGCGGAATGCGCGGAGCTCTCCGGGGCGGCACCGGTGAGTGTCAGACCGACGCGGACACCGGATTCCCCGGCAAGTTGAACGGGAGCGCGGGAACCTGGTCCGGCAGGAAGCCGTGGGCGCGGCGGGCCAGGTCCGCGGCGCCGTAGCGGTGGCAGTCCTGGTGCCACTTCAGGATGCCGGCCATCCAGTTCTGCAGCTCCACGACGTAGCCCTGCATGATCCCGCGCACCTCCTCCGAGAGCTTGAAGTCCTCGTAGAGGATGGGCAGTTCATGGGTGGCGACGTGCTGGAACTGCTGCATGCGCTGGGTCATCAGGTCGTGGATGACGTTCAGCGCGGTCGGGTAGTCGCAGCCGAAGAAGTTCTGCACGACGAGGATGCCGTTGTGCACCTCGCCCTCGTACTCGATCTCCTTCTGGTACGAGAAGACGTCGTTCATGAGCATCGCGTAGTCCACGGCGGCGTTCTCCAGCGACCGGACGGGGCCGCTGCGGTAAACCTCCGGCGGTACCTTCGGGCCATGTCCCAGGCGGCACAGGCCCATGGTGAGGTCGGCGCCGAAGGTGGCGCGGCGCATCTCCAGATAGTCGACCGGGTCGGGGATGCGGTTCTGGATCTGGTTGACCAGCTCCCAGACCCAGCTCTCGGTCATCTTGTCCACCGCGGCCCGGAGCGGGCGCCGGGCGTCGGGGGTCATCTCCGCCGTCGTGCGCTGCCACAGGTCGGCGAGTCCGCGCTCCATGCCGTTGACCGGGACCGGGATCTCCTCGCCGTCGACAGGCATGCAGGCCGACAGGCGTGCGGTGCTGAGCTTGGCGGCGGCCAGGTCGCGGCGGTGGCCGAAGACGAGCGGGTAGTAATCGTCGCCGTACGTGCCCCAGGCCAGCCACTGCGACCCCAGGTCGAGGGCCTCGGGCGTCGCGTCCGGGTGGATGCCCGCAGCGCACAACGGCAGGTCGTAGGCGAGGAGTTTGTCCTCGTCCCAGACGCCCTCCTGGAGCATGCCCATGTCGTACATCCAGCCGGTGAGCCGGTCCCTGGCCCCCTCCAGGTGCGGGCTGAGCGTCAGCTCGAACGGCATGTAGAAATCGGGGAGTTGAGAGGGTCCGACCTTCTGGAACGGGACATGGGTGTACGAGCACAGCCGCTCCGCCCCGGCCGCCGAGAGCAGCGCGCCCACGTCGACGGCGGACGTCCCGAACCCGGCGGCACCGAAGGGCTCGCCCTGCGACAGTGCCCCCTCGTTCATGTAGCGACTGGACCGCATGTGCCACTCGTGGCCGCCGGACTGCCAGTCCTGGAGCCCCTGTGTGTACGCGGCGACCGCCACGACCTCCTCCGGAGTGAGCCCCTTCTCCACGGCCAGCGCGGGCACTTCGGTGAACGCCGTGTGCTCGAACTGGTGGAGCCGGGAGGTGAGCACGTCGTTGACGATCTCGGCGGCCTCCTGGGTCGTGCAACCGAAGAAGGTCTCCAGGACGAGGACACCGTTGCTCAGCTCCCCCTCCTCCTCGACCTCCCGCTGGTAGGAGAAGAGGTCGTTGCGCAGATGCACCCCGTCGGAGAACGTCTCCATCAGCACCCGCAGCGGCCTCGACTCGGCGACGGCGGCGGGCACTTCACGGGTCGCGTACTCGACGAGCCCCGCCGACCAGGGGGCGCCGCCCACCTTGCGGCGCATCTCGATGTACTCGACGGGGTTGGAGATCCGCCCTTCGTTGATGTTGGAGAGCTCCCACAGCGACTCGTTCAGCAGATGCTCGGTGGAGACCGCGAACCGCCTGCGCCACTCGACGGACATCGAGGGCACCGTGCGCGCCCAGAGGTCGGCGAGCCCCGCCTCTACGGGATTCTCCGGCTCCGGTACGGGAGTTGACAGGTCGAGCGGCATGAAGAGCGGCAGCCGGTCGAGGTAGGCCTTGCCGCCGTCGCGGTCCTGGCTGCGTTTGAAGATCTCCAGGAAGTGGTCGTCGAAGAAGAACACCCAGACGTACCAGTCGGTGATCAGCGAGAGTGCCGGGCCGTCGCAGTCGGGGTGCGTGTACGCGCAGAGCAGTCCGTAGTCGTGCGCGTCGAGGTCGGACTGTTCCCAGATGCCGGAGCCCTCCAGCATGCCCATTCCGCGGGCCCATTCGACCGAGTGGGCCCGCGCCTCGTCGATATGCGGGTTCAGCCGCGCGGGATACGGCATGTAGAAGTGCGGGAGTTGGAACGGCTGCGTCATGGCCCGGCCCTACCCACACCCCTCCGGGGGCATCCACAGGCCGGGACATGATCACACCATCGCGTGAATCAGCGTGCGAACGTACGCCATACCGGCAAAGGCCGTGCGTAATGCCCGCTCCGCTCCCTGTCGTTCGGCCGAGGGCTCAGCGCCTGGCCTGGATCAGCGCATGCGTGCCGCTCGTGCGCCACCGCTGTTCCTCGGCGGCGTCGAGCGTGGCCTCGGTGCGGGCGTCGAGACCGACGGTCACGTCGGACTTGAGGGTGCGCAGGGCGGCGACCGGGCCCGGGAAGTACGCGGTGGGGGTCGTGAAGGGCGTCGTGGCAGGCCAACGTCTGTCGCCGATGAGGCGGCGGTAGTTCAGGTCGCCCTTCATGATCGTCACGTCCGACGCGGCGAACTCCTCACGCAGGTCGTCCGGCATGTCGGCGTACGGCAGAGGTGCGCAGGAGAAGGGATGGGCGCGGACCGTGAGGCGGCCGTCGGTCATGGCCGACCAGAGGCGGTGTCCGGACTCACCGGCGGCGCCCTTCGCCGCGGTGAGACGGCGCAGGGCGTCGACCACGTCGGCGGTCGTGGCGTCGGAGACGTAGTACGGGTACGGCTTCACGTGCAGGACGGCCCGCCCTGCGCGGCGGTGAAGGAGGAGGTGGTCGATGAGGAGCAGGTCGGGGACGAGTTCGCGGCCGGCGTTGTCCGCGACCACGCAGAGGGTGCCTCCGGCGAACAGCGACCGCAGCAACTCGCTCTCATCGGCTACGAGTTGTGAGTCGCCGGCCGTTCCACCGTCGGCGCCGGCCAGCCGGAAGCCGAGGTCCGCGCGGTTGCCCCACAGCGATCCGTGCAGCAGCGCCAACTCCTGCTCCTCGACCGGCTGGTGCACGAGTTCGTCGAGGGCGGCGAGCTCCTCGTCCGCCTCCGTGGTGTCGAG
The DNA here is from genome assembly GCF_042721055.1 of Streptomyces sp. NPDC058470. Lineage (NCBI taxonomy): Bacteria > Bacillati > Actinomycetota > Actinomycetes > Kitasatosporales > Streptomycetaceae > Streptomyces > Streptomyces sp. NPDC058470. The sequence continues at coordinate 19,312 of NZ_JBHXMF010000003.1, read as the reverse complement.
CTCGGCGAGCTTGAAGGGCCGGAAGGGGTCGATACCTCGCCAGGGCCCGGGGGCGAAGTACCCGACCGCCTCCAGAAGTTGGCGGTAGAAGTAGCTCTCGGACCACAGGAAGGGCACGTCGAACCAGGACCGGCCGAAGTACTCCCGCCCCCACGCCTCCCACTGCTCACGGCCGTCCGCCCGCGCACCGAGCGGTTCGATGACGCCCTCGGTGCAGTCCTTCAGCAGCGCGTCGAGCGCGCGGTGCTGCTCGGGTCCGTACGGGAAGGCGTCCCGCACCTTCCGGATGAGCGCCGGATGCCGCTCGGCCAGCACACTCCAGGGGAACGAGCCCCGCACGTTGCTGAGGATCACGGGTGCTGCGGGGGCTTCAGACATGGTGGTGCGTTCCTCCCGGGCTGGGCAGGGCCTCGGCAGGCACACTATCCGGCGTGCCACGGCCTCGCGGCGCCCCGGAAACCCGGGGCGGCCCGGGAGGCCCGGAAACGATGCGCGGCGTTACGGAACGAACGGAACGGTGGACGGGTTTTTAGTGAGGGGGGGGTGGGGCCGGGCCGCGGCTGGCAAACTAGCGGGGGTCCCCCGGCCGGGCGGCGCCCCGCAACCCGGGGGCGCCGCGAGACGCCGTACGACATGAGGCCGTGTGACCGTCAGAAGGTCAGTTTCCAGCTGTTGATCGTGCCGGTGTCCTGGGCGGCGGTGTCCTGCACGCGGAGCTTCCAGGTGCCGTTCGCGGTCTCGCTGGAGGCGTCGACCGTGTAGGAGGCGCTGACGTTGTCCGCGGAGTCGGAGGAGCTGGCGGCCTTGAGGCGGTAGGTCGAACCGTCCGGGGCGACCAGGTCGATCACCAGGTCACCGCGGTAGGTGTGGGTGATGTCGACACCGACCTGAAGGGCGGCGGGCGCGTTGCCGGTGCGGCCGCTGACGGTGATCGGCGACTCGACGGCGGCACCCGCGTCCGGGATGGACACGGCCGACGTGCTGGTGAAGGTGGTGCCCCCCGTGGAGCCGCCGGACCCGCTCACCGCCTGCACCGTCTTGGTCGCGTCCGCCAGACCGGCACCGCAGCCGCCGGTGCAGGAGCCGGGCAGGGCACGGGCGTTGGTCTTGATGGCCGACTCGATCTGCGCCGGGGTCAGCGAGGAGTTCGCCGACTTCATCAGCGCGACCAGGCCCGCGATGTGCGGAGTGGCCATGCTGGTGCCCTGGTAGTACGCGTACGACTCCGTGGACGGCGTCTTCGTACCGGAGTTCAGCGTGGAGAGGATGCCGTTCGCGGTACCGGTGCTGGTCTGGCCGCCGGGGGCCGCGATGTCCACGAGGGTGCCGTAGTTGGAGTACGAGGCACGGGCGCCGGTGCGGTTCGTCGCGGCGACGTTGATGACGTTGCTGCAGCTCGACGGGGAGTAGCCCGAGGTGTTGGAGTTCTCGTTGCCGGCGGCCACGACGACCGTCGTACCGCGGTTCACGGCGGCGGTGATGGCGGTCTGGGTGGCGGAGGTGCAGGCACCGGAGCCGCCGAGGCTCATGTTGATGACCTTGGCGACGTTGGCGTTGGCGGGAACGCCGGAGACCGTGCCGCCGGACGCCCAGGTGATCGCGTCGATGATGTCGGAGTCGTAGCCGCCGCACTTGCCGAGCACGCGCAACGGGGAGATCTTCGCGTTGTACGCGATGCCCGCGACGCCCTTGCCGTTGTTGGTGACGGCGGCGATGGTGCCCGCGACGTGCGTGCCGTGCCAGGACGAGTTGCTGGCACCGGTACCGGTACCGCACTCGTCTGTGGCGTACCAGTCGCCCGGGTCGGCCGGGTTGCTGTCACGGCCGTCGCCGTCGACCGAGACCGCGGTGTCGGAGATGAAGTCGTAGCCGGCGACGATGCTCCCGGCGACGTCGGAATGCGTGACGTAGCCGGTGTCGATGACGGCGACCGTCACACCGCTGCCGGTGGAGGTGGCCCAGGCGCCCGGGACGTTCATGCCCGCCGTGGACTCGAACAGGTCCCACTGCTTGCTGTATTCGGTGTCGTTCGGGTCGGCCTGCGGCTTGTTGAGGCGGTCCGGTACGACGTACGCGACCTGCGGGTCCGCCTGGTACCGCGCGATGACGTCGGCGACGTCCGCCTTCTTGAGCTCGGCACCCAGATCGACCAGGGCCGCACCGGTGCCGAGGCGGCGCTGGAAGTCGAGGTCCTCGCCCGTCTCCTCGCCCTTGGCCCGGGCATCGGCGTCGGCGGCCGTGTTGGACCTCGCCTCGGCGGCGCCGGACTTGTAGCCGACGATCAGTCGCTCCGCCGGGGCGGCGACGGCCTGCGCGGCGGGGCCGGCCCCGACGGTGGCCGCGGGGGTCTGGGCGACGGCGACCGAGGTGGTCGTACCGGCCAGCAGGGCGGCGGATATCGCGGCGACGGATATCAGCTTCCGTCGGGCGCCGCGGGAGGGGGAGAACAAGGGCGAGGAACGCAAGGGCTTGCCTTTCGGGGCCGGCTCCGGGCAGCGCGATGCGAGGCGGAGCAGCGGTCGATTCGCTTCGTCGTCGAAGCGGCGGGGGGTGCAGAACCAGAAAGCGGCGCGGTGGCCGGCCATGCGCAAGCGACCCGGTCAGGGGTTTCCTGTGGGGTCACTGTGATCGAACGATAAGCAAACCGCAGGTGAGAGGGATACAGGGGAAACCCTCGATCTGGCCGGTAACCAACCCTCGAATGCGGGTAGTTGGAGGAGAACATCCCGTTTCACCCGAGTTGGGCATCTGAACGCGGCGCGCCTGGCTCCCGTACTTCACCGTGCGGTGCGGCCGCTCAAGTGATGCGGTGCGGCCGCACCGGCTTTCTCTCTTGCTTTCCCGCTTGATCCGTTGCTTTCCCGCTTGATCCGTTGCTTTCCCGCTTGATCCGTTCTCCCGCTTAACCCGGTTGACTCCCTACCGCCTCACCCGCGTTCCCGACCCGCCGAGGAGACCCACCGATGACCGCACTCCGCACCGCCACCGCGGCCGCCGTCGCCGTGGGGCTGCCCCTGCTGCTCACCGCCCTGGCCGCGGGACCCGCTCAGGCACACGGTGCGCCGACGGATCCGGTCAGCCGGGTGGTGGCGTGCTCGCCCATAGGCGGGGGCAACACACGTACAGCGGCCTGCGCGGCGGCGATCGCCGCGAACGGCGCGCCCTTCACCGCCTGGGACAACCTCCGGGTCGCCGGTGTCAACGGCCGCGACCGCGAGGTCATCCCCGACGGGCAGCTCTGCAGCGGAGGCCTTCCCGAATACAAGGGCCTCGACCTCGCCCGCGCCGACTGGCCCTCGACAACCCTGACTCCCGGCGCGTCCTTCACCCTCACGTACAGCTCGACGATCGCGCACACCGGCACCTTCAAGCTGTATCTGACCAAGCAGGGTTACGACCCGAGGTGGCCCCTGAAGTGGTCCGACCTGCCCACGCAGCCGTTCGCCACCGCCACCGACCCGGCTCTCGTCAACGGCGCCTACCGCATCAGGGCCACGCTGCCGTCCGACCGCACCGGCCGCCAGATGCTCTACACGATCTGGCAGAACTCCAGCACCTCGGACACCTACTACTCGTGCTCGGACGTGGTCTTCCCGGCGAAGAGCGCGGGAGGGGGCGGGGCCGCCACGCCGACGGCCCTCTCTCCTGCCCAGCAGACACCTTCGCCCGCCGCGTCGAAGACGCCGGAGCCACAGAAGTCGGCTCCTCCGGCCGAGCAGACGCCGACACCCACTCAGGCGAGCCCTTCGCCACCCCAGGAGAACGCCCCCGACGACCTCACCCCCGTCGCCGACAGCAACACCGGCGGCAACACCGGGCTCCCTCTGGTCGCGGGCGGAGCGGCGGCGCTCCTCCTCGCCGCGGGCGTCGCTTTCACTGCCTGGCGTCGCCGCTGAATCCCCCGGAGGCCTGACCAGCCGCGCCGGCGCGCCGCAACTTCCGTACCGCGAGGGCCAGTTGCAGACGCAGGCGACCCTGTGGAGGGTGCACGTCCCAGCCGAGGCTGTGCTCGGCCTGTACGAGGCGTTCCTGGAGCGTCGAGTGATGCACCGTCAGTTCGGCGGCGGCCGCGCGCAGGCTGGGCGTCGAGGCCACCGCGTGGAGTGTCGCAGCCGCCCAGGATGCCTCCGCGAGGGCGCGTTCCAGGGCGAGTTCGTCGGGGATCGGCGGGGTGTCCGGGCCCACCGCCGCGGCGAGCAGTGCCAGACCGCCGAGTTCGTCGGCGTACACCGTGCGGGGCCCGGGATCGTGCGCCGTGCCCCGGGCGGTGAACCGGAGTGCGGTCCGCGCGGCGGCCCACGACCGCGGGAGCTCGGCCGGTTCCACGGCAGGCCCGACACCGGCCCGCCGTGCCTCGGACCCGGGCCGCCCGGCGGGCACGATCTCCGCGCCGCCCCCTTCCAGCGCCACCGCGCGCACCGACTGGCCCCGCTTCAGCCCCAGTTGCGCTGCGGCATGCGTACGCGTGGCATCCGGTGCGGAGGCGTCGAGGACCACCTCGACCAGCGCGGGATCGGAGGCGGGTGCGGCCGGAGGCGCCCACCCACGCGTCCGCTCCAGGACCGCCCGTACGGCACCCGCGGCCCGCTCCAGAATCATCGCGCGTACGCCGTCAGGCGAACCGGGCAGCTCCAACCAGAGAGCGGCTGCGACCTCCGGACCCGGCATATCCGCGTGGCTGACGGTCACCGGGGAGCCGACGGTGACCGGGGCGGCGCCGGAGCTGTCGAGCAGCGCCCGCGCCGGGGCGGAGCGGGGGATTTCGAGCGACGTCGCCGCCGAGGTCGCCTCCGAAGCACCCGCCCGCTCCCGCGTCCCGGCCACGCCCGACCCATCGAGCGGCACCCCAGGCGGGGCGGCATGAGGCGCGTCGAGCGACGCCGCCGCCGAGGCCGCCGCCTCCGGAGTAACCGCCCGCACCTGGAGCCCGGCCACGCCGGGCGTATCGCCGGGCGAGGCGGCGTGTGGGGTGCTGAACGACGCCGACACCGAGGCGGCCTCCGAATTACCCACTCGGGCCTGCGGCCCGACCACACCCGACGCGTCATGCAGCAGCCGCGGCGGAGTGGCGTGCGGGGTGTCGAGGGAATCCGACACCTGGGCGTCCATTCGCCCTTGCGGCCGGACCGCGCCGGACGCATCGAGCGGCACCCCGGGCGAGGCGACGTCGGAGGCGTCAAACGACTCCGGCGCCGAGGCAACCTCCGAATTCCCCGCCCGCACCCCCGACCCGACCACACCCGACGCATCGAGCGACCCTCCAAGCGGGGCGGCATAAGGCGCGTCGAGCGAAGACGACACCGAAGCCACCTCCGAAGCACCCGCCCGCACCCCCGGCCCGACCACACCCGACGTATCGAGCGGCACCCCAGGCGGGGCGGCATGAGGCGCGTCGAGCGACGCCGCCGCCGGGGCAGCCTCCGGGGTGCCCGCCCGTCCCCGCGGCCGACCCCCCGCACCGGACGTATCGATCTGCGCCCGGGCCGGGGCGGCGCCCGGTGTGTCGGGCGAGGCCCATGGTCGGCGAACCTCGGAGGCGTCGAGCGGTACCCAGGGCCACGCCGGATCCACCGGGCCTCCGGAGTCCTCGCGCCGTCCGTTCGGCTCGACGCGGATCCGGACGCCGCGTCGCTCGTCGACCAGCCGGGCGGGGTAACCGGAGAGTACGGCGGCGCCTCGTACCAGCGCCTCCAGGCCGACCCGGCCCTCCATCAGACGGTCGAAGTAGGCGATGGCCTGTAGCGCGGCGCCCGCGTCCGGGTCGAGCTCCGCGAGCCGTCCTGCCAGCTCTCTCACGGACACCATCCTGCGTCCGTGGGGCCGCCCTGCCAAGCGCCGGGAGCGCCGCGGACCGCGGACCTGCCTCTCAGACGCCCAGGAGCCGACGCAGCCAGCGCAGCTTGGCCCCCCGGCTGTCCTGGGACAGCTGAGCCTGCGGGGCGAACTCCTCGAAGCCGTGGAAGCCGCCCGGCCACACATGGAGCTCGGCGCGACCGCCCGCCTGCCACAGGCGCGCGGCGTACGCGACGTCCTCGTCGCGGAAGGTCTCCGCCGAGCCCACGTCGATATAGGCCGAGGGCAGCCCGGACAGGTCGGTGGCCCGGGCCGGGGCCGCGTACGGCGAGACGTCGGGCCCGCCGCTCGCCTCCCCGAGCAGCGCGCCCCAGCCCATCGCGTTGGCCGTCCGGTCCCAGAGGCCGAGTCCGGTCATCTGGTGGGTGGACACCGAGTCGTTGCGGTCGTCCAGCATCGGGCACATCAGCAGCTGGCCGGTCAGCTCCGGGCCGCCGCGGTCCCGGGCCAGCAGCGCGAGGGCCGCGGCGAGTCCGCCACCCGCGCTGGCTCCGGTGACGACCATGCGCTCGGGGTCGATCCCCAGCTGGTCGGCGTTCTTGGCCGTCCACACCAGACCCGCGTAGCAGTCCTCGACCGGGGCCGGGTGCGGGTGCTCGGGCGCGAGCCGGTACTCCACCGACACCACCACCAGCCCCAGCTCCTCGGCCCACCCGAGCAGTTCCGGCACACCCATCCGGTTGTTGCCGACGACCATGCCGCCGCCGTGGACGTAGTACAGGGCAGGCAACGGTGCGCTCACCCCGGCCGGCCGGCAGATGAGCAGCGAGACGTCGGGCGCTCCGTCGGGCCCCTGCACCGACCGCTCCTCGACCTGGAAGGCGCCGCCGCGCCGCAGGTCCTCGACCGAGGGCCGCATGGCACTCGCGCCCTCCCGCAGCTGAGGAATCACCTCGGGTGTGAAGGTGGTCGGCAGGAACTCCGCGACCATTTCCAGGGCGGCGGCCAGCTCCGGGTCGAAGGGCGGCGGCGGAGGGACAGGACCGGTGGGTGCCGGTGGAGTGGCGGGCGTCGGCTCGGCAGTCATGGCGGCTCCTCGCGTTCTGGCCACCGCGGTGTGACCAGTGCGTTCATGGTGCCCCGCGGACGCGCACCCATGTACGCGCCGTTCGGCTGGAATCCCCCGCCGAACGGCGGGGCGACATCCCGTGGTCTCCCCCGCCCGCAGGCCGTGGCAACCACCCCGCCGCGGCTTCAGATGGGCTGCGGGGTCAGGCGTTGCAGGCCCTTGCGGTCGTAGTAGCGGGTCATCGCGAAGCCGAAGAGCAGTGCGAGGGCGGCACCGATCACGATCCACAGCCACGCGCGGGTGAGGCCTGCGTCGGCACGCGCGTCGAAGAAGAGGATGGCGCGGACGCCGTCGCTGAGCTGGCGCATGGGCTCGAAGAGGGACAGAAAGCGGTAGAAGCCCGGAACGGCCTGCAGCGGAACGGTGGCTCCGGACGACGGCAGGCCCAGGACGATGAACACGAACATGGCCACGAGCTGGCCGATCCCGCCGAACGCGGCGTTGATGGCCTGGACACCGAGCCCGACCGCGCAGCTGGCGCAGTAGGAGTAGATCCACAGCAGGGGCAGGTGGGAGGCGTCCATGCCGAGGATCGCCACCGTGGCGACCATGATCAGGGTGGTGGTGAGAACGGTGATCCCGGCGGTCATGGCCATCTTCAACAGCAGCGTCTGGGTGCGGCTGACGGGCACGGTCGGGCGGCGGGTGTGCCAGGGACCGATCTCGGTGTCCGCGTAGCCGAGGGCGCTGTCGACACCGGTACCGATGATGTTGGCGCCCATGAAGCCGGCCAGCACGAGCAGCAGGGTGTAGTAGAACGCGGTCAGGCCGAGGCCGGTGTTCTCGCCGATGGGGTGGCCGACCTGGGTGGTGACGGTGACCGGGTCGGCGAGCAGCAGACGTTCGGTGGAGCCGGCCTTTGCGACGGCGGGAGCTGCCGTCAGCTGTCTGCCGATGGTCAAGGAGGCTTGCTGGGCGGCCTGTTGGGTGATTCTGCTCGCCAGTGAGGAACCGAAGCTACCCATGCCCGGATTGGTCAATACGGTGATCGCCGGTCGGGTCGTGGCGTTCGTGGTGGTGAGCGCGGCGACCGAGCCGGTGAAGTCGGCGGGGATGACCAGGGCGCCGTAGATCTTCGCGGAGGCCAGCTGGTCGTGGGCCTGCGCGGCGGTGAGCCGGCGCCAGCCGACCGTGTCGGAGGTTCCGGAGGTGACGGAACGGGTGATCTGCGTCCCCAGGTTCTCCTGCTGGCCGGGCAGCGGCTTGCCCCGGTCCGTGTTGACGATGCCGATGGGCAGGTCGTGCAGGGCACGGTTGGGATTGACGATGCCGCCCATGTAGAGCAAGGACAGCAGCAGGGCGAGCAGCCCGGTCAGGACGGTGGGCATCAGCCACAACTTGGGACGGCGCAGCAGCTTCACGGCGCGCGCCAACGCGGGGGCCGACGCCTGTGTACGGGCCTCGCGGTGATCGCTGTCCTCGGCCATGGTTCTCCCTGGGTGGACCTGGGTTGATACGACCAGCAGTAGTAATGGTGACCATTCTTCTACACAGGGTGACAATGCCGCGCGGCGGAAGGTACGCGATCACAGCCGGTGACGCCACGGCGCCATGACGCCATGACGGTCGCGGGAGCAGCTAGCGGTAGCGGCAGCGGTCACGCCACCGCACGACGGAGAAAATGTCCACGCGGTGATAAACAGACAGATACCGATCCCCTGATGCCGGGTCCGGAACCGATCCGAACAAGCAGGTCAGGGTGTCCGCGTCGCCCATCCTCCGACGCCGCTTCGGCTCCCGGACACCCTGCGGTCACACGGAAGGGGAACGCTCCCCGCGTCCCCTCTTGCCTCGCCTTGTATCCGTCCGACCCGCGACCGCGCGGGGCGCGACGCGGAAGGACGACGTGCGCCGTGTCCCAGATCCGGATCGACGAGTTGCCAGGGCCGCTCACCCTGGCACACTCCCCCTCCCCTTCCCCCGACCTCTCATCCCGCTCCTTCCCCTCCCCGGCCCGCCATCTCCGTCTGGCACTCAGCCTGGTCCCGCTGCTGCTGATCGGCGGGTGGGCCGCGGTCGACTGGCGTGCGGTGCACGACGGCTCCGCACGGCTGGTCTCCGCCGACCCCTGGTGGCTACTGGCCGGAGTGGTGTTCACCTGCCTGTGCTGGGTGGGCGCCTCCGTGACCCGACAGGGAGCCATACCGGAGAGGCTTCCGCCAGGACAGCTGCTCGCCTCGCAGTTCGCCGCCGGCGCCGCCAACCACGTCCTGCCGGCCGGGATCGGCGCTCACGCGGTCACCCTGCGCTTCCTCCAGGGCCGCGGCATATCCCTCGCGCGGGCCACCGCCTCGCTCGCCCTGTACTCGCTGGTCAAACCGATCGCGAAGACGGTGCTGATCCTCGCGTTCCTCGTCGCCTTCCCCGGCACGCTGCGTATCGGCCAACTCGTCCCGGACGAGCAGATGTTGCTGCTGCTCGCCGCGGGTGCCCTCGTCGGCCCCGCCGCGACGGTCCTGGTTCTGACGGTCGTGCGCCGGTTGCGTCGCCCCCTGTTCGAGTTCGTCCGCACCGCTCTCACCGACGCGCGGATCCTGCACACCCGGCCCAGCCGGGTGCTCGCGCTCTGGGGCGGGGCGACCGTCTTCCCGCTGTTCCAGGCGGGCGTGCTCGCCTCGGTCGGCGCCTCGCTCGGCCTGCCCTTGCCCTGGCCGCACGTGGTCTTCGCGTACCTTGCGGCCAGCGCGGTGGCCGGGGCCGTGCCCGCCCCGGGCGGCATAGGGCCGGTGGACGCGGCGCTGGTGATCGCCCTCGTCGTGTTCGGCGCGCCGATGACACTCGCCACCGCGAGTGTCATCGGCTACCGCGTCCTGACCGTCTGGCTGCCCCTGCTCCCGGGTGCGCTCGTACTCTCGGCGCTGGTCCGGCGAAAGGTGCTGTAAGCGGCACCGGCCCTCGCACGCCAGCCCCAGGCGCCAGCCTCGTACGCCAGCCCCAGGCGCCAGCCTCGTACGCCAGCCCCAGGCCTCAGCCCCAGACACCAGTCCCCAGACGTCAGTCCTCAGACGTCAGCCGCAGCGAGATGGAGTTGATGCAGTACCGCTGGTCGGTCGGGGTCGCATACCCCTCCCCCTCGAACACGTGCCCGAGATGCGAACCGCACCGAGCGCACCGCACCTCGGTCCGCACCATCCCGAGCGACCGGTCCGTGATCAGCTCGACCGCGTCGGTGTCCTTCGGGTCGAAGAAGGACGGCCATCCGCAGTGCGACTCGAACTTCTCCCCGGAGGTGAAGAGTTCGGCGCCACAGGCACGGCAGGAGTAGACGCCCGTCGCCTTGGTGTCGGTGTACTCACCGGTGAACGCCGACTCCGTGCCCGCCTTGCGCAGCACCTTGTACTCGGCCGGGGTCAGCTCCGCGCGCCACTGCTCGTCCGGCTTCTCGATGTCGTACGACATGATGCTCAACCCCTCGCGCAAACGGTGATGACTACTTCGGCAGACGCGCCAGGATCTCGGGACCAAGGTCCGTGACGTCGCCCGCGCCCATGGTGAGAACGAGATCACCGGGCTTCGTCATTCCCGCGATCACCGACGGCACGTCCGCCTTGTCGTGGACCGGCGTCACATCCGCGCCCGCCGCCCGTGCCGCCTCGATGATCAGCTCGCTCGTGACACCGGGGATCGGGTCCTCGCGGGCCGGGTAGATGTCCAGGACGAGCGAGGCGTCCGCCAGGGACAGAGCCTGGCCCATCTCCTTGCCCAGCTCCTGGGTCCGGGAGAACAGGTGCGGCTGGAACACCACCAGGATGCGGCCGGAGGCGCCCGCGCGCATCGCCTCCAGGTCCGCCGTCATCTCGGTCGGGTGGTGCGCGTACGAGTCGACGACCTGGACGCCGGCCTCCTCGCCCTTCAGCTGGAGGCGGCGCTTCACGCCCGTGTAGGAGGCGAGCGCGGGGGCCAGTTCGGCGGCCGGGATGCCGAGCGCGACGCCCGCGGCCAGTGCGGCGACCGCGTTGTGGGCGTAGTGGCGGCCGGGGACCGAGACCGCGAAGGTGAGTTCGGCGCCGTCAAGCAGCACCGTCACCTCGCTCTTCAGCCCCTGGGGGACGACGGAGAGCACCCGGACGTCCGCGTCCGCCGACTCCCCGTACGTCACCACCTCGACGTCGCAGGCCGTCACGCGCCGGGTCAGCTCTCGTGTGCCCTCGTTGTCCGCCGAGATCACCAGCGTGCCGCCCTCGGTGATGCGCTCCACGAACGTCTCGAAGGACTCGTAGATCTCGTCCAGGGACGCGTAGTTGGCGTGGTGGTCCAGCTCCGCGTTGAGGATGATCGCCACCTCGGGCGCGTACTTGTGGAAGCTGCGGTCCGACTCGTCGGCCTCGGCGACGAAGATGTCACCTTCGCCGTGCAGGGCGTTCGAGCCGGGGGCGTCGAGGTCGCCGCCGATCGCGTACGACGGCTTCAGACCCAGCGTCGAGAGCGACACGGCCAGCATCGAGGTCGTCGTCGTCTTGCCGTGGGTGCCCGCGACCGCGATCGGGCGCAGACCGTCCATCAGGCGGGCGAGCGCGTCCGAGCGGTGGACCACCGGGATGCCGAGCTCGGCGGCGCGGGCCAGCTCCGGGTTGTCCGCGCGGATCGCGGAGGAGACGACGACACAGGTGGCGTCGGCCGCGAGGTGATCGGCCGCATGCCCGATGTGCACCGTCGCGCCCAGCGCGCGCAGGGCCTCGGCGGTCGCGGACTCCTTCGCGTCACTGCCCGCCACCGTGGCCCCGCGCTGCGCGAGGATCTTCGCGATGCCCGACATCCCGGCGCCGCCGATGCCGATGAAGTGCGGTCGGTCCATGGCGGTAGGAAGGCCGGGTGCCATGCGTGTGTCTCCCAAGATCCGGTACGAGGCTGAGCGCCCTCACGGACAGAGCGCCTCCCCAGCCTATTGCGTACACCGCCCGGCACCTCGCAAGGGGCGCCGGCAGTGATGCCGGCAAGGGGCGCGGGGAACTGCGCGACCAGCCACGAAGCCCCCGCACCCCGAAATGCACCTCACCTTCACAGCGCTCCACGGCCAACCCGGCGGCAGGGGCACCGCAGCGAACCGTCACACCTTGCTGTGCGAGAACAGCTTCAGCACCGGCACGCCCACCTTGTGGCGTGCCCGCGAGGCCCAGTCACGGTGGAAGAACTCCTCCACGTAGTGGGGGTCCGTCAGCACGATGACCTCGTCGGCGTCGATCTCCTCCACCAGGCCCTTCAGCGCGTCCAGCGGGTGGTCCTCGATGAGCCGCCCCTCGGCCTGGTTGCCGGTCGAGCGCAGCGCCACCAGGGACACGTCCAGCGCCTGCTGCCCCTGCCCGGCCGCCTCGTCGCCCTCGGGGGTCTCGTCCTCGTGAGCCGCCTCGTCCAGCTCGCCGAGCGCGACGTCGTCGATGGCCCTCAGCAGCCGGTCCGCCTGGTCGCCCCGTGGCTGGAGCAGCACGTGGAAGCCGACCGCCTCGTCACCGTGCAAGGTGGTGACGAACTCCACGTCAGCGGACGTCAGGGCCTTCTCGATCATCAATACGCTTGTGAACACGACAGGCGCCCTTCTCCTCCGTGGGCCGTTCCCAGGCCCCTGCGGAAACCATCCTGCCCCGTAACCGCACGGGGTCTGCGAGATTTAGTGTGCCCAGCCGAAGAAAAACGGAACGGAGTATTCCGCTGACTTGTCAGGGCCGACGGTATCGGGTGTAGAGGAACCCGGCCTCCTCCAGCAGGGACATCAGTTCGAACCGTTTCGGAACGGCGATCGTAGGCCCGCCGGCGATCCGCTGCGCGTCCCCGACGGTGAGCATCGGAGAGACGGCCAGGCAGAGCTCGTCGAGCACGCCGGCCGCGACCAGCTGGCCCAGCAGCCGCGGGCCGCCCTCGGTCAGCAGCCGGGCCATGCCGAGGTCGGCGAGCGCACGTACGGCCCGGGCCGGCTCCACGCCCATGCCGTCCCCCGCGATCACGACCCGCGCGCCCGCCTTCTCGGCGGCCGCCACCCGGTCCGGGGCCGCCCCGGCGCCGGTCAGGATCAGCGTGGGCACCAGGGGCGAGGTGAAAAGCGGAAGCGTGAAGTCCAGGTTGAGACTGGCGGTCACGACCGCGATCGCGGGCGCCGGGCCCTGTCCGGCCGCCTGCCGCTGCTCCGCGAAGTCCGCACGCGCGCGTGCCGGACGATAACCCTCTTGGCGTACCGTTTCCGCACCCACCAGGACGACGTCCGCCAGCGCGCGCAGCACACCGAAGATCCGCATGTCGGTGGCGCTGGAGATGGGCTGGGAGCGCCCGTCGTGCTGGGCGGCGCCGTCCAGCGTCGACACCATGTTGGCGCGCAGCCAGGGCTCCCGGACGTCCGGATAGGCGTACGCCTCCGCCAGCTCCTGGAGCCCCCACTCCCGGTCCGTCACATCCGCATCCGTCGCCCCACCGGAGGCTTGGGCCGCTGTTTCGTACGTCACAGGGAACAGGCGTCGCATGACGTGCAGTGTGGCACGGCCCCTAGACTGGGCAATCGTGTCGACCTCCACCACCTCCGCCGGGTTCGGCCCGATAGCCGGAGCGACCCCGCCGTCCCTGTGCGCCCGCGAGCCGCATGTCCCCGCGGACCGGCTCGTCGCCGAGATGGTGCCGCCGCCGCGCTTCGACTCGGTCCGCTTCGCCACGTACCTCCCGGACCCGAACCAGCCGAGCCAGCCCGAGGCCGTACGCGTCCTCAGCGCCTTTGCGGCCGGACTCGGCGCGCCGTACTCCGCGAGCTCCGGCAGGCGCGGGCTGTTCGGCTTCGGGAAGGCCCCCAAGAAGGCCCCCGCCGCTCCCCGCGGCGTCTACCTGGACGGCGGCTACGGCGTCGGCAAGACCCACCTCCTGGCCTCCCTGTGGCACGCGACTCCGGCGGAGCCCGAGCTCAAGGCCTTCGGCACGTTCGTGGAACTGACGAACCTGGTCGGCGCGCTCGGCTTCCAGAAGACCGTGCAGACGCTGAGCGGCCACCGGCTGCTGTGCATCGACGAGTTCGAGCTCGACGACCCCGGCGACACGGTCCTCGTCTCCACCCTGCTCGGCAAGCTGGTCGACGCGGGCGTGGCGCTCGCGGCCACCTCGAACACGCTGCCGGGCAAGCTCGGCGAGGGCCGGTTCGCGTCCGTCGACTTCCTCCGCGAGATCCAGGGCCTGGCCGCGCACTTCCGCCCACTGCGCATCGATGGCGAGGACTACCGCCACCGCGGGCTGCCCGAGGCCCCGGCGCCCTTCTCGGACGAGCAGGTCACCAAGGCGGCGTACGCCACCGACGGCGCGTCCCTCGACGACTTCCCGCATCTGCTCGACCACCTCGCACGCGTCCACCCGAGCCGTTACGGCGCCCTGACCGACGGTCTCAAGGCCGTCTGCCTCACCGACGTCCAGCCGATACCGGACCAGTCGACGGCGCTGCGGCTGGTGGTGCTCGCGGACCGGCTCTACGACCGCGAGGTGCCGATACTCGCCTCCGGAATGCCCTTCGACCAGTTGTTCAGCGAGGAGATGCTGAACGGCGGCTACCGCAAGAAGTACTTCCGCGCGATTTCCCGGCTCACCGCGCTGGCACGGGACGCCAAGGGGCTCGTAAACGGCTGAATTCCGCCACGCTCCCCTCCTTTTCAGGCTCTCTTCAGGGTGAAACGTAGAATTAACCCTGCAAACAACTGGCCGCGTTACCTTAGATCTTGATACTGACTGTTGACATGTGTGAGCAGCCGGGAGGGGGCTTGAGTTGCGAGCTAGGACAGCCCGGTCCCTGTTCGTGGCCCTCGCCACGATCCTGATGAGCCTTCAGTTCTTCGTTCCCATAGAGACGTTCGCTTCCGCGCAGAAGAACGAGATCGTCTCCTGCGGCGAGTCCGAGCATCAGCAGAAGCAGAAGGTGGCGCCGCCGCTCCGGTCCCGCGACCGGAACCGTGACGAGGACCTCGTTCCCGAATCCCCCTCCCGTGCCCTGCTGGAATGCGATCCGGCGGCCGGTCATCCCCTCGGCACGCCGGACGCGGCCTTTCTCCGCACATCGTCGAGATCCTCAACCGCGCTTTCCCCAGCCACACTTCAGATCTTCCGCTGCTGAGCCGAGCGCATCTCCCCCCACGCTCCGTTCTGTAGGCCGACGCGCCGTCCGAGGCGCGCCAGGAGGAACTGACAGATGCAGCCCCTCATCGAACACGCCCGCGCGCACGGAAAGCGCCCCGAGCGGTTCGCACAGCTGGCCCAAGGCCAGTCCCCCCAAGTCCTGTTCATCACCTGCTCCGACTCACGTGTCGTCCCGGCACTGATCACCGGCGCCCGACCCGGCGAGCTCTTCGAACTGCGCACCGCGGGCAACATCGTCCCGCCGTACGTCCCCGGCCGGCCGTCCGCCGAGGCCGCCACCGTCGAGTACGCGGTGGACGTACTCGGTGTCACCGAGATCGTGGTCTGCGGGCACTCGCACTGCGGCGCCGTCGGCGCCATGGTGCGGGGCGACGACCTGACCGCCGTACCCGCCGTACGCGACTGGCTGGCACAGGCCGAACCCCCGTCCGACGCACCGGACAACGACCCGGCGGTGGCCGAGCCGGTGCGCAACCACGTCCGCGCACAACTCCTCAGGCTCCGCGCGTACCCATGCGTGGATCGGGCCCTGACGGCAGGCCAACTACGCCTGCACGGCTGGTACTACGAGGTCCACACCGGCGCCGTACAGGCGCACCGTGCGGACACCGGCACCTTCGAGGCGCTGTGAGGGGCGCGATGAAACTCCCCCACCTGCGGCAGGACTTCGCCGCGTCCGTCGTCGTGTTCCTCGTCGCCCTGCCCTTGTGTGTGGGCGTCGCCGTCGCCTCCGGAGTCCCGGCCGAACTCGGCCTGGTCACCGGCATCGTGGGCGGTCTCGTCACCGGGCTGATGCGTGGCAGCAGCCTCCAGGTGTCGGGGCCGGCCGCGGGAATGACCGTGCTGGTCTTCGAGGCCGTGCGGGAGTACGGCCTTCCGGTCCTCGGTGTCATCGTGCTCGTCACCGGCCTCCTCCAACTCCTCATGGGCGCGCTGAAGTTGGGGCGCTATTTCCGGGCCATCTCGGTGGCCGTCGTCGAAGGCATGCTGACCGGGATCGGCCTGGTGCTGATCGCGGGGCAGCTCTACTCGATGGCGGGACTGAAGGCACCGGTCTCCGGTCTCGACAAGCTCGGCGGACTGCCGGCGGCGCTCGTGGACGCCGTGCACAGCCCGGAGGCACTGGCGTCGGTCGCGATCGGCACGGGGACCATAGTCGTCCTCGTGCTGTGGAAGCTGCTGCCGCGGCGGGTGCGTACGGTGCCGGGGGCGCTCGGCGCGGTCGCGCTGGCCACCCTCGTCTCGTGGGGCTTCGCACTGCCGGTGGCGAAGGTCGAGGTACAGGGACTGCTGGGCTCGATCCAGCTGCCCTCCCTCGACGCCTTCGGGGAACTCGCGAGCGTGGGTGTGCTCGCCACGATCCTCGCCTTCACTCTGATCGCCTCCGCCGAGTCGCTGTTCAGCGCGGCGGCCGTGGATCGGCTGCACGACGGCCCGCGGACCGAGTACGACAAGGAGCTGATGGCGCAGGGCGCGGGCAACACCATATGCGGGCTGCTCGGCGCACTGCCGATGACCGCGGTGATCGTACGCAGTGCGGCGAACGTCCAGGCAGGCGCGCGGACGAAGGCGTCCCGGGTGCTGCACGGCGTGTGGCTGCTGCTGTTCGCGGCGCTGCTGCCCGCCGCGCTCGGCGTCATTCCGCTGCCCGCCCTCGCGGGCATCCTGGTGTACGCGGGGTGGAAGCTGATCCCGCTGCGGGAGATCGCGTCGCTGTGGCGTGAGCACCGGGGCGAGGCGCTGATCCTCGTCGTCACCGCGGTGTCGATCGTCGCGATCAGCATGTTCGAAGGCGTTCTGATCGGCCTCGCGCTGGCCGTCGCCAAGACGGCCTGGGAGGCCTCGCACGTACGCCTCGACGTCATAGACAAGGGAGCCGGGCCCGTCCAGGCGTACCTGTCGGGCAACGCCACGTTCCTCCGGCTCCCCAAGATCCTCGACAGCCTGGAGGCACTGCCGCAGGACCGGCCCATCGAGCTGGACCTCTCCGGCCTGCACCACCTCGACCACGCGTGCCGGACCGCACTGGAGAACTGGTCGGTCCGGCACAGCTCGGCGGGGACCGACCCGGTGAAGGTCACTTCGAGGTCCTGACCTCGGGTCTGCGTCGCAGATCGACAAGGGCTGGGCTCGCTTCGCCGCGGGCCCAGCCCTTCGACGTACAGTGGACATATTGGTCTTACCGGGCGGCTCGAAAGGGGGTCGTCATGCTCCAGGAGCTGTTGATCGCCGGGGTGGCAGTCGGTTCCGCGGGGTTGGTGTACGCCGGGGCGGCAGCCCGGGTCATCAAGCAGTACGAGCGAGGCGTGGTCCTGCGGCTCGGGCGGCTCCGCGGAGAGGTGCGCACCCCGGGGTTCACGATGGTCGTCCCGGGCGTGGACAAGCTGCGCAAGGTCAACATGCAGATCGTGACGATGCCGGTGCCCGCACAGGACGGCATCACGCGGGACAACGTCACGGTCCGGGTGGACGCCGTCATCTACTTCAAGGTGATCGACGCCGCTGACGCCGTCATCCAGGTCGAGGACTACCGCTTCGCGGTCTCGCAGATGGCGCAGACGTCGCTCCGCTCGATCATCGGCAAGAGTGATCTCGACGATCTGCTCTCCAACCGCGAAAAGCTCAACCAGGGCCTGGAGTTGATGATCGACAGCCCGGCGATGGGCTGGGGTGTGCAGATCGACCGCGTCGAGATCAAGGACGTGTCCCTGCCGGAGACGATGAAGCGCTCGATGGCCCGGCAGGCGGAGGCCGACCGTGAGCGGCGGGCCCGGATCATCAACGCGGACGCGGAACTCCAGGCGTCCAAGAAGCTGGCGGAGGCCGCCGGGGTGATGTCCGAGCAGCCCGCCGCGCTCCAACTGCGCCTGCTGCAGACGGTGGTGGCGGTCGCGGCTGAGAAGAACTCCACGCTCGTACTGCCCTTCCCGGTGGAGCTGCTGCGGTTCCTGGAGCGGGCGCAGCCACAGCAGGGGCCTGCGCAGGAGCGGGCGCAGCCGGAGCCCACGCGACCGCGCGCCGCGGCCCTTCCGACCGATGCCGGGCCCGCACCCCTGTCCCGCGACGCCGAGGCGGAGGCCCTTCCGCCTGGCGAGGCCGGAACCGGGGTCGGCGGATGACGCGGGTGGTTCCGGCAGTCCCTCTTCCGTCACACACAGCCAGGCCACCACCCTGTCCGCCGACGGGAAGGGAAGAAGGCCCGACCGCGAGTAGCGGCTCCCGGCCACTCCCCGCACCATCGAGGGACACGGCCGGAAGGGGCGCACGGTGACGAAGAAGGACGGCAAGAAGCACCACGGTAGGAGCGGGGGCAAGGACGGCGGGCGGCAGGACAGCGGCAAGGCGCCCGCCCCGCTCCGTGAACTCCTGCGCGTCCCCGGCGGCGCGAAGGTCGACCTCTCCTCCTACGAGGCCGGGGCCACGCCCACCGGTCCGCAGGACAAGGCCGCCGGTCTCGCCGCCACCGCCGGAATGGGCGAACGCCTGGCCGACCTGCAAGAACGCCTGTGGGCCGCGAGCACGGCGGGCGACCGGCGGCGCGTTCTCCTGATCCTCCAGGGCATGGACACCAGCGGCAAGGGCGGCACGGTCAAGCACGTCATCGGGCACTTCAACCCCTCCGGCTGTCGCATCCGGGCGTTCAAGGCACCGACCGCCGAGGAACGGAAACACTCCTTCCTCTGGCGGATCAGGAGGGCGCTCCCCGAAGTCGGCGAGATCGGCATCTTCGACCGCTCGCACTACGAGGACGTCCTGATCGCCCGAGTCCGCGAACTGGCCCCGCACAAGGAGATCAACCACCGCTACGGCGAGATCAACCGCTTCGAGAAGTCACTCGCGGACGACGGCGTCACCGTCGTGAAGGTCTTCCTCCACATCTCCTACGAGCAGCAGCGCCGCCGTCTCCTCGAACGCCTGGACAACCCCGACAAGTACTGGAAGTTCAACGTCGGCGACATCGACGAGCGCGCGCTGTGGCCCGCGTACCAGAAGGCGTACGAGATCGCCCTCGACCACTGTTCCACGCCGGAGGCGCCCTGGTTCCTGATCCCCGCCGACCGCAAGTGGTACCGGAACTGGGCGATCAGCAAGCTCCTCCTGGAGCACCTCGAAGTCCTGGACCCGCAGTACCCGAAAGCGGACTTCGACGTGGAGGAGAGCCGGAAACGACTGCTCGCACAGACCCTGGACCCACCTGCGCGGCTCTCGGTCCTGTCGTGCCAATACCCGCAGGCACGCGAACCCAAACGGGCGGCGACAGGGAATTTACAACACGGCCAAACCCGGGGTCAAACCGAG